>JAGVJG010000108.1 GCA_020051235.1 Parachlamydiales bacterium
TAATAGCTTTAAAACGATTTTATTCGGATGCGTGGGAACGCTCTTAGCTATAACGGTGGTATATAGTTTGGTTGCTCCTTATTTTATTGAAAACGCCACCGTTTTTAGTGGTGCGGAAGATTGGAATACGTTTAGCTACCGTGTTACTTTGCTTAATAAATACTGGGATGTCGTGCTCGTACACCCTTTACTTGGTTGGGGTAATGAAGGGTGGCCCGTTATGGATAATTTACTTTCAATTGATAATCACTATCTTTGGATGTCGCTCAGGCATGGCCTAATTATTGTTTACATCTTGCTCACTTTTATGATTTTAACCGTAATCGAGCTAATTTGGAAAGGCCTTCAAATTAGAGATATATACAATCGATCACTCTATTTTACGTTAGCTGGGGCTATCATGATCATGCTAATTGTATTATCCACTGTATATTTGGGGGGGCAAACGCAAAGCCTCTTATTTTTACTCTTGGGATGGGCGCAAGGGCTTATGAAAACCCAATATCGACAGGTTAAAAATGCCTAAACTCGGATACTTAATTTCTCAATATCCCGCTGTCTCCCATACCTTTGTTTTTCGTGAAGTCGAAGGATTGCGAGCGCTTGGGTTTGAGATCGCTTGTGCTTCCATTAATCCTCCACAAGCATTGTTAGACAGCGAAAAAGAAGAGGCAAAAAAAACCTTCGTCGTAAAAAAAGGCTCTCTTTTAGCTCCCTTCAGAAGACCTTTAAAATTTATAACCACTTTGATTAAAGCTTTCTTCGAATTAGGGTTTAGAAGAAAAACGCTCTATTATACGGTTGAAGCTTTCATCCTTAATGAATGGATCCAAAAAGAGAATATTTTTCATTTACACGTGCACTTTGCAAATCCAGCGGCTACCGTTGGCTTAATTCATTCATGGATTGACGGCATTCCTTTTTCTATAACCGTCCATGGACCCGATGAATTTTATGATACTTCCATAAACAATTTGAAATTGAAGTTTGAAGAAGCTCAATTTCTTATTGCGATAAGCCATTATACAAAAAGCCAAATACTCAAGATCGTACGTAGAGACGTTACGGTAATTCCTCTCGGAATCAATCTAGATCAATTTCCTTTCAAAGAGCATCCTATACAGGAGCCGCTTAGAATTTTATCCGTAGGGCGCCTTCATCCTAATAAAGGCTTTGAGACACTTTTAAATGCAGTTAAAGATCTTAATGTCATTGTAACTATTGTGGGTGAAGGGCCGGATAGAGAGCACCTAGAAAAAATAAAGCCGCCTAATGTTCATTTGGTTGGAGCCAAAAATCATCGCGAAGTACAACGCCTTTACCAAGAAAACGATCTTTTTGTTCTGGCTAGCTACGCAGAGGGCCTGCCCGTTGTGTTAATGGAAGCGATGGCATCAGGCCTACCCGTTATTACGACGACCGTTAATGCCATAACCGAGCTTGTTGAAAATGGTAAAACGGGCCTATTAGTTGCCCCTTCTAACTCAGAGCAATTAAAGGAGAAAATTCAATACGCAATCGCCCACCCTGAAGAAATGGGGAAAATGGCCGAGGAAGCGCGTAAAAAGGTAAAAGAATCCTATAATATAGATAAAAACATCGATCGGTTAGCACAATTTTTAAGAGAAAAAATATGTTTATTGTAGTTCTTTTATCGCTACCGACTACTCTCTCACTAATCTTATGGTCGCTCGGCTACTATGTCCGAAGGCAAAAACCTATAAGATCAAAAATCCAATCGGTGAATTTAGGAATAGTCATTCCCGCACACAATGAAGAAAAAGGAATTGCAAGGACCATTAGGTCACTAAAACATTTTAATCGCGATATCATCGTCATAGCAGATAATTGTTCTGATAAAACAGCTGAAGTCGCTTTGAAAGAAGGCGCCTCTGTCATTCATCGTGAAAGTCCCATTAAAGGTAAGCCCGCTGCGCTAAATGAAGCTTTTTCACAGTTAAAAGGGATGAACTATTCTCACTATCTTATCATCGACGCTGATACGGAGGTTTCTTCCAATCTTGTTTATGAAATTGAAAAACAGCTCGAACGGGGATTTGATTTAGTTCAAGCCCATTATACAGTTAAAAGACATGATCCTGAAAGCCGGCTTTATTACTTAAAGTTAGAGAGCATGAACCATCTGCGCCCTAAAGCGCGGCAAAATTTAAGTCTTGCTCCGGGCTGTTACGGCAATGGTTTTGCGCTATCCAAATCCATTACAGATAACTTTCCCTTTCATGAAGAACTGGCTGAAGATCTATCGCTTTTTTATCAGCTCGCTCTTAACAATAAGGAACTTGTATTCACCGATCGAGCTTATGTTTTAGCTGATAAGCCCCCTCATCGTGAAGCAGAAAAAATACAATCTTCTCGATGGGATCAGGGTAGATTTCATCTCATTAAACGCTACTTTTTGCCCTTATTGAAAGGGCAACACTTTGATTTATTAGTTAACCTACTTACCCTCCCCTTAAGTCTTTATGTTCTTTTACTTCTATTAATTGCCTTTTTTTATCCTTACTACAGTCTAATGGGCTTTATTTTACTCTTAATTCATTCGATACAAACATTTAGGATCGCGAAAGGGACTAAACAAGATTTTTTTGCTTTAAAACTTATTCCCAAAGCTTTTTTATTCAAATTAGCAAACATCCCTAACCTGTTTAAGAAAGTACCATGGCTGAGAACACCCCGCTAGCATCACTTCTTCTTGTTAGTTATAACTCAAGAGAACTAATTCTAGAAAATCTTGCCAAGCATACTCAGCATCCTTTTGAAATTATCATTGTTGACAACGATTCCAAAGACAACACCAAGGAAGCCGTAGAAAAAGCCTTCCCAAACGTAACCTTTATTGCGAGTCCAAAAAACGTCGGTTATGGGGTTGCGAATAATATTGCTGCCAAACACGCCAAGGGTAAGTATCTCGTCCTCTTAAACGTTGATGCTTTCATAGAAGAAGATGCGGTACTCGAAGCGATCAAAGTTCTCGAAACAAGACCCGATGTCGGTTTAGTGGGAGGCATGTTGGTCGGTTTAAAAGGAGAACTTCAGCCTTCGGCCAGACAGTTTCCCAATTTTAAAAACCGATTGATTCAACGCTCCGGCTTAGGAGATAAATATAAAAAAACGGTCTTTTTTGGATCGGGAGAAACGTCTTGGGCGGATCCTAACGTTCCTCAAGATGTCGATTGGGTGCCCACCGCTTTTGCAGTACTCACACGCAAGCTTTACGATGAAATTGGCGGCTTTGATGAGAAGTTGTTCTTATATTACGAAGACATCGACTTATGCAGAAAAGTGAAGAATAGAGGCCTAAAAGTACTCTACTGGCCACTCATTCGTGTCATTCACATAGGAGGGCAGTCTTCTAAAAGCGATAAGCTGCTCGCCTTCGAAGTTGAATCGGCTCTTTATTATTATAAGAAACATGAAGGGTATTGGGGTGTCTTTAAATATCTTCTTGCAGAAGGGGGATGGCAGCTTGTTCGTTACTTAAAAAACAGCTTGCCTTCTGGAGAAAAGACTAAAAAAGAAGAAGCCAAGAAAATCATGAAGGAATTATATGCGCATACTGTTCGTATGTGAGCAATGTAATCCTGATCAACCCTCCGTACCTCTTTTAGGCTATCATTTTTATAGAACGCTAAGAGAAAGAGTCGACATCACCCTTGTCACTCATGGTCGAAATGAAGAAATTTTAAGACGTCATTTTCCAGATGATCCGATTGAATTTATTCGTGAATCAAAAGTGAGTACAAATTACTTTAAATTGTTTCAACCTGCACCTTGGGCTTTAAAACACCTTTTTAACTATCCCCTCTACGAAGAATTTAATCGAAAAGTTGCTCACAGATTGGCCTCTGAGATTCATAAGTATGATCTCGTGCATGCTTTTACTCCCATCATCCCCAGATATCCTTATGCGCTATCTAAATACCTGGGAAACAAACCTTTTTTAATCGGTCCTGTAAACGGGGGCCTTCCTTTTCCACAAGGCTATGATGATATTGCAAAAGCCGAAGGGGCCCAATATAGCTTCATCAAAAAACTCAACTTTTTATTGCCCGGCTATCGTTATACCTACGAGAGAGCAAATAAAGTTTTAGTTGGCTCTAATCATACGCTTAATGAGCTTAAGGGGTTATTTCCTCGCACTCCCTATTCTTATTTTGCAGAAAATGGAATTGACGATGCTTTCTTCTATGATAAACAAACGAGTGGCAAAACTATTTTATTTGTAGGAAGACTTACCCCATATAAAGGGGCCGATATTTTAATAGAGGCAATTAAAGACATTCCAGATTCTCACCTGCTCATTGCAGGTGACGGTCCCGATCAACAGAATTTGCAAAAACTAATAGAAAAATGGGATCTGTCTACCCGAGTTGAATTACTCGGTTTTAAAAAACCTCATGAAATGCCCGAATTTTATAAAAAAGCCCAAATATTTGCTTTTCCTTCCATACGAGAATTTGGAGGAGCCGTTGTGCTTGAAGCGATGGCAGCTAGTCTTCCCTGTGTTATAACCAATTACGGAGGAATTGCCGAATATTTACCTGATGATGCCGGCTTTAAAATCGATTTAAAACCCCGCCCCCTATTCGTGAATGAAATAAAGGAAAAGCTCACCTTCCTTTTAAACAACCCTCAACAAGCCCAACAAATGGGCCAAAAAGGACATCTTGCAGCCCAAAACTACCGTTGGGATAAAAAAGCCGACGTCCTCGTCCGTCTCTACCGCGACCTCCTAATATAAACTTTCATGGGTACACGCTATCCTTTAAAGTCTTTGCGTTTTAAAAAAAATAAACACAAAGGCACAAAGACACAAAGAGTAAATTGTATTCACGAGTTGACTTTGAATTCATTCAACCCTTTGTGTCTTTGTGCCTTTGTGTTTAATAAAAAAAAAACTATGGGTAACAATTAAAATTAACGCAAAGACGCAAAGAGTTGATTTAAACATAACATTTGGCTTTGTGTTTAATTTATTCTTGGGCGATGCGCATTATTTCTTCGGCGCGCTTTTTCCAAGAGAACTCTTCTAGAACCTGGTCACGCAAATTAACCAATGGTTTCTCAAATAGTTCAGGCAGTTTTACTAGGTGGGAGTAATCAAAAAAGGGCATCTGACCTTTAAATACACGATCTAAAAAGGGATTATAGTCTGTAATGACTTTCGCGCCGGCAACGATCGCTTCAAAAATGCGTTCGTGGCCTCCTTCGCGCATTTTGGGAGAGGTGTTGATGACGATTTCAGATTCTTCGTAGATTTTTCTTAATTCGTAAAAAGATTTCGGACCATGGCAGATAAAGCCGGGACGATTCAATTTTTCTGTCCCTTGGCCAAAAAGATGAACTTCAAAACCCTTTAAAGAATCTAATACTCTCAATTGACCTTCAAGCCGAAGCCTCTCTTCGCACGCTTTAATTAGTTCTTCATAAGGCATTCCTTTTTCAACGACCCTTTGAAAATAATCTAAATATGAAACATCGGGGTTATTTAAAATATCATCCACAAATGTCTCAACCCATTTCTCATACCCTTTTGGAACCTTTAAATCTTCAAGCGGATAATAACTTAAAGGCATGACGAGGGAATATTTGCGTTTTTTCGTAAGATCGTAGTTATATGTACTATCCACTGAATGAGGAAAGAAATAGGCATTGTCTTTGATTCGATGTGCGAATCTTAAATATGATTGATCTACAACACCCACTTTGATTTTTGGATCGCTTAAGAGATACATAAAACGCCAGGGAGCGTCCACAAGCAAGGAAAAATGGATATCTCCCAACAACTTTCTTTTTGTGATTTCTTCTAAGTGTTGTAACGGGCCATTAAATCCGACCGTAATTTCAGAGCGTTTGAATCGTTCGTGATAAATAACAAGCTCGGATTGAACGCCGATGAGCTCAAAGCCCTTCTTTAGCCCTTCGCAAAAGGCAATAAGGGCCCCATATTGTGTCTTTAAAGGCCTAAAGATTTGAACCTTCATATTATGGTGCGGTAGCAGGAGGTAAGTTAAAGTTGGTCGAGTTGCCACTTAAACCGGCAGCACCTGGTTCAAATTGAATCAACAGACGATTTCCTGCCCAGGTCGCAACGTTCGCTACAAAGGCTCTTACACCTGCTTTATAAATCGCTTCAGCAGTAATAAAGGTTCTCGGAGGAACAAACACGACATCACCCGGTTCCAGAATAAAATCGGGGGCGCAGCAAGTTTTTATCAAATTGTAATCGATTAAATACTTTCTAGGATTGCAAATCGAATCGCGAATGACCGCTATTCTTGAAGAGGCTCTTAATGTCACTCCATGGGCCCGTGTCAACGCTTCAAGCAAAGTCATAGTGTCGTTATATCTGACCGTTGTTGGACGTCTTACTTCACCGAGCACATAGACTTCCGGATTTTCTAAAGAAGGAATATAAATATAATCCCCACTTTCTAACGGAATATTTTGCGACATATCTCCAAAATCGATCAATTTTGCAAAATCAACAGGAATATATTCTCCATTTCTCGATACAAAGGCCTTATCTAAATCTGCAAGGGTTTCTAGCCTTCTTCTGAATTGTCTAAGAGTGGTTCCTCCCGCTTCGGCAAGTGCGGTTAAGAGAGTGACATTTCCAACAAAAGGTTTCATTCCAGGATTATAAACTTCTCCCAAAATGACATAGTAATCACCCAAATTTTCAGTAAAGGTAACAGAAAGAGTGACATCTCTATAAAATCGATTAAGCTCTTCTTCCAAGGATTTTTTTAATTCAGGAACCGTTTTACCTGCAGCTGGAAAAGCATTTATAACAGAAAAACTGATTGATCCTGAAGGATCAATTTCTACTACCTGTAAAGCGTTTTGCTCCCCATATATTTGAAGAGCAAGACGATCTCCAATCTTTAGTTTAAAGTCTTGTTTCTCATGGAGCGGAGTGAATTTAATGCCGGCAAATTCTGAATTTGGAAATACCTCTTCAACACAAACATTTGCAATATTGCACTCATCCGCAAAAAGTGCTGAACAAAAAGTGATGAGGATGACTAACATTTTATTGACCATCGGTATCCCCCGCAGGAACTGGGAACCATCTTTCTTCAGCGTAGAAGGTTCCGGCATTTGCCATAAATCCATAGACATACGCATTCGTCGCTAAGAGAGCAAGCTCACGAACAAATCTAAAGGGTTTGTTTGGAACGTAAATGATATCACCTGCTTTTAACAAGGGATCCAGTGCACATCCATCCAAAATATCTTGCACATCAACAAGCATACAGCAAGGATCGGTGATTTTTCCCCGCATAATCAAAACTCTATGAATATTGGGGCTATACCAAAAACCAATATCCCATCCTGATCCCGATGAAAGTAAACCCATCAAAGTCATTCCTCTATAATAAGGGACAGCATCCGGCTGCCTTACATTTCCAAGGAGAAATACTTCTCTCTCATCATTGGGATGAATATAAATATAGTCATTCGGTTTAAGATAAATATTTTGATTAGAAGTAGCGGTGTATATTAATTGTTCAAAGTCAATATTCAACCTTTTACCATCTCTTACAATAAAGGATTTTGTGAGATCGGCTGAATTGCGGGTCCTTTCATCGACATCTTCATAACTGATCGTTTCAGTAATTAAACCCCCTGCCTGAGCGATCGCCCCTCTTAAAGTCACCGGTAAAGTTAAAGGGAATAAACCAGGCTTATTAACTCGACCTAAAATTTTATAGCTAAGGCTCGAAATAAACTGAGGAGTCAGTGAAACTTGGGGCGCAAGATAGTATTTGGATAGTTTTTCTTCTAAACTTTTTTGAAGTTCCGATAAAGTCAACCCTTCTGCCTGTACTCCTTCCAGAATAAGATAATAAATTTTTCCATCAGGAGCTATGACAACTTTTTCAACTAGGGTTTCATTCTCTTCACTGATGCTAATTTTTACAGCATCACCCACTTGGAGTTTATAATTATTGATTTGTATAGGTGTGGAATCGAAATCGCTTGGCTCTAGATTTCTCGAACCTTTTTTGTAAACTTCTTCGCAAGGATTGTAATCTTCCTGACATTCAGGATTATAATCGATTAAGTAGCTATATTTGCAGGGAACTCTCATTACTTGAGGACGTCTTCCATCGCAATTATAACAGCTGTTTGCACACCCGCAACCGCTAAGGAATACTAGCAATGTAAGAAGTTGAACTACTATGACCACAAGGAAAATCTTCCTCTTACCCGTTCTTTCATTCTCTTAAGCTCGCTTAAGACCCTTTCATCTTCGATATAAATGGTAGGAACCCCATTTAATACGACACCGTTCGGTTTAATACCTTTCGCCTGCAATTCCGTTAAAGCAGCATCCACCACACTCATATCGGTTTGATTAGAACCCACTACATAAAGATTAAGCGTATCGATTTTTGCAATGGTAGGACCAATATCGCTATCTAAAATACCTGGAGTATCAAAAATCAAAATATCGTAATGGTTTTTAAGATCTTCAAACAATTTATCTAAGGTTCCCGATTTAAGAAGCTCCTTTAGATAAAGATCACCTGTACCTACTGTGAGAATGTCTACATCGGTTTTATAAATAGCTTCCTTCCAATTAACCTCACCTCTTAAGACTTGAATTAAGTTGGGTTTATGCATTTCTGCTCTCCCAAGTAGGGAGCTTATTTCCGGATCGAATTCTAAATAAACGACTCTCTTTTTCTGCGAAGCGTAATATCTTGCTAAGCTATAGCTTAGTAAAGTTTTACCTTCATCTTTCTGTGAACTCAAAAAGGCAAGAGAGAAATTTTTATTTGGTTTTCCAAGCCGATAAAGAATCGACTCTATACGGTCATTTAAGTCTCTTAAGAAAAATAAAAGATTTTCGTAGCTATTCGCTTCTGTTAATCGCTTTAGTTCGGGAACTTGCAGTGTAGGGGGAACCGTATATCTCAATCCAAGTTGTTTTAATGTTCTAAAGTGATTATCTGCCATTTCAAGGCCAAGAGCCACTAAGACGCCTAAAAAGCAGCCAAACAATCCTGCAATAAAGGGAAGAAATTTCACCCACCAGCTATCTTTGAGGGGATCTTCAGAATCAGCAAGCTGATAAATGCCTAAAGCACCCTTGGGAGAATTTAACAATAGCTGCGCTTTATCAATAGAGTTGTTTAAAAAAGCAACCTGCTCATCAACACTTTTTTTCTGTTGGAGTAATTTCTGAAACTCAATTTGTAATTTGGGGTAGTTCTCCATATCTTTTTCTACCCGTTCGAGCTCTTCTGCCAATTGTTGTTTATTTTTTTGAGATGATCTAACTTTTGACTGAAGATTTAATAAATCAAGACTAATTTTTTCTTTTGATTGCGGAGATACAACCAACGTGTTCGAATCTTTATCATTGGCTTCTTGAAGCTGTTCTTGAATTCTTTGATATTCTTTTTGTAATGCAAGTAAACGAGGGTTTTGAGGAGCATACCGTATTTTTGCATCTGACAAAGCGGTCTCAACTTGTGTCAAGCGCTCTTGTAAATAATAAAGGCTATCTGAAGTCAGTTTATTGTCACCAAGCTTATCTTGAGATTGCTTTTTTAAGTTTTCGTACTCGACTAACAGCATGTTGTACGATAAATTCGCATCTTGCTGTTTTTTTCTTAGATCTAAAAGGCGATTTAAGACGATGGAATTTTTCTCATCGAGATCGTAGTACTGATTGCTTTTTTTAAATTCTTCAATCTCGGTTAATTGCTTGGTTTGTGCTTGCAATGCAAATTCAAGTTGGTCCTTGTAATTTAAAAGGGCCATTTTGATTTGATCTTTGTAGTAGTCTTGACTTGACTTTACAGCGGCTTTTGCAAGCGCATTCACTTTATCTACAGGATCTGTGCCTTTAGCGATGATTTTAATTAAATTTGAGTCGACCCTTGGAAAGGGAACTTCATATTGAAAAGCCAGTATTTTAGGTGGGATATCAAGACCTAGCATCGTTTTAACAGCCTGCATATTACTCGGAACTGTTATGAGCTCAAGCTGAGTAATCATCGTAGGAGTATTTAATGGAATACCCCCGGGTAATACTTTGGTTTCATCGGGTTGATAAACCAATATTGCTGTGGCTTGGCGTCCTGTAAGAAAGTGCCAAGTTCCATAAATCCCTAATAATGTGAATATTATTGTAAAGGTAAGGATTAGTGGAGTGTGAAGAGGAATTCCCCTAAACAACTTGCTTTTATCATATCGGTCAGAAAATTGATCCGATTTGATTTCTTTGATGATCGGTTCTGTCGTCATAGTTTTAAAACTAAACCTTTACGACATAATGGTTACTCCGTCAAGCAAATCCGATCTTTTTAATAAATTCGGATGGGATTTCTTTTAAAAATCGCGAAGGCCTCATAAATTTCTCCGATCCAAACAAAAACCGAAGTTGACAACAGCTTAAATACAGATGAACTTTTGCTCTTGTCATCCCTACATAACAAAGCCTTCTCTCTTCTTCTATCTGGTTCGGATCTGACTTACTATTTGCGTGCGGAAATAAATCTTCCTCCATACCCACCATGAATGCCTCTCGAAACTCGAGTCCTTTACTATTATGAAGCGTCATTAAAGTAATCGCGGATGAAAAATCACCCTTGGTATCTTCATCGCTTTTCAAAGTTAATTCTTCTAAAAAGGCTGATAAAGGATCCGTTATTTCGCTATATTCAGCGGCTTTTGCAACCAATTCATCCAGGTTTTCTTTACGATCTCGGAAGGTATCGGGCTCTTCTTCCTTTAAATAACTGAGATAGTGTGTCTGTTCGATAACCCGTTGTATAAAATCGGGGAAAGGAATTTCATTTAGTTCCTGCTTTAGTTTAGAAATGTTTGAAACATAATCACTTAAGCCTTCCATCCCTTTAGCAGAGATCTTTGTAATATTTTTCAGGGGAGCTCCATTTACCAGGGCATCCACATAACTCAACAAAGAAAGCCCTTCGAGTTTTGCGCTTTTCAAAATTTTATCAAGCGTTACTTCTCCGATTCCTCTTTTGGGCAAATTAATCGTCAGGCTAAAAGCCACAAAATCGTTTGGCTGATTCATAACTTTTAAAAAGGCGAGAATATCTTTGACCTCTTTTCTCTGATAAAAAGAAAGACCTCCTACTATTCGATAAGTAATCAAACGACTGATTAACTGATCTTCAAATGATCTCGACTGCGCGTTCGTTCTATAAAAGATAACAATTTCAGACGCATCGACTCCTTGATCAAGCAACTTTTCAATTTTTCTGGCGACAAAGGCCGCCTCTTCTCTTTCAGTATAAGCTACAAATAGCGAAATTTTATCTCCCTCACCCAGATTGCTCCATAAATTTTTCTCATAACGACTTATGTTATTTGAAATGAGTGCATTTGCCGCTTCTAATATGGTTTCTGTTGAGCGGTAATTTTGCTCGAGCCTAATAACTTTTGCGCCCGGAAAATCTTTTTCGAATTGCAAAATATTTTGGATATTAGCGCCCCTCCAAGAATAGATCGATTGATCGGGATCACCCACAACAAATATATTTAACTCTTTGCTTGACAGTAGTTTAAGAAGTTCATATTGCGCTTGGTTGGTATCTTGATATTCATCAACCATCAAATATTTGTATCGATTCTGCACCCTTTCTAAAATCTCTGGAAACTCACGTAATATTTTTAAAGGCAGATATAGAAGATCGTCAAAATCAAGACTGTCGGCTTCTTTCAACTTCTGTTGATAATTTTGAAAAATCCTCTCAAATTGATTTAAAAAATCTCCCTCAATATCTTTAGTTTCAAGCCGTTCTGCTTCTTTTAATTCATTTTTAGCTTGGGAGATAAGATTTTTAATAATACGAACATCGCCTTTCTTCTCCTTAATTCCTAATTCAACTAAAACGGCGCGAATAACTTTATAACTGTCTTCCTCGTCATAAATAGTAAACCTAGTAGAAAGACCCAGAGCCGGAATAAACTCTCTTAAAAATTTAGCGCCAAAGCTATGAAATGTACTTATAAGAACTTGAGCGTGTGTTTGTTGGAAAACACGCTCTCGCATTTCTTGTGCCGCTTTATTTGTAAATGTTAAGGCTAATATGGAACCCGGTTCGATCCCTTCGTGAATTAATTCAACAATACGTGTAGTGACTACTTTTGTTTTACCCGATCCGGCTCCTGCCAAGATCAGTAAAGGGCCATCACGATGACGGACACCTTCGAGTTGTGGGGGATTAAGCGTATGCATTTTATTGACAGATCTTTAAAGATCCATACAATACAATACCAATGATTAAATCGAAAGATCGCATAACTTCAAGTTATTTATTACAAAACATCTTTACGATTTTAATCGTTTTTAGGGAACACACATGACCCTTAAAATTCCCGGATATGTCCTCTTTAATGAGGTTTCAAAAAACGATCAATACGTCACCTATCAAGGCATCCGTGAATCCGACCAAAAGCCGATTTACATCAAAATTAGCACTAAAGAACATCCCACTTTAGATGAGATCAGCAACTTAAAACACGAATATGAAATTACAAAAGACACTCACTCTCCTCTCATTATCAAGCCTATTCTCTTAAATAAGTTTCAAAACCTCCTTTACTTAGTTTATGCGGACGAAGGATTCGAGACGCTTGATAAATTTACAAAATCACATGAACTCTCATTAGAAGATAAATTAAAAATCGCCATTAACCTGACAGAAGCCGTCCATTCCTATCAAAATGAAAATTTAATTCATAAAAACCTAGAGCCACGAAATATTTTTGTAAAACCTACAACCTTTGAAGTGAAAATCTCAGGCTTTAGTTATGCGACCAAACAAACTCGCCAAAAGTTATCGGTTAAAAGTCCGGCTCAAATAGAAAGGCAAGTTGCCTATATCTCTCCTGAACAAACAGGCAGGATGAATAGAGAGCTTGATTATAGGACAGATTTTTATTCGCTCGGTGTCATTTTATATGAATTCTTCTCAGATAAAAAACCGTTTGATGTCACCGATGTTGTAGAATTAATCCATTCCCATATCGCAATACAGCCACCCACTCCTCGTGAAATAAACCCACGAGTTCCTCGTATCGTTTCGGACATTATCATGAAATTAATGTCTAAAACAGTGGAAGAACGATATGCGAGTTTGCTTTCACTTGAATACGATTTAAAAAGATGTTTAAAGGAGCTTGAAACTTCAGGCAAAATTGAACCTTTTAGCATAGCTCAAAATGATGTTTCTCCCATATTTCAAATCTCACAAAAACTATATGGGAGAGAGCAAGAGCTTATAAAGTTAAATGACATCATGCTCACGATTGCGCATGACCCTCCTCAGCTATGTCTCTTAAGTGGTTTTTCAGGAATCGGTAAAACTTCGCTTGTCGCAGAAATGCAAAAACCGATCTATGAAAAAGGAGGGTTTTTCATTGCAGGAAAATTCGATCAGTTTAAGACGAATATTCCCTATAGCGGCTTCATTCAAGCCCTTCAAGATTTAATCCAACATATTCTTACCGAAAGCGAAGATCGAATTTTATATTGGAAGGAAAGAATTTTAGAATCACTTGGCCAAAACTCAGGCGTCATTACCGACGTTATTCCTGAGTTAAAACTTATTATTGGGGATCCTCCAAAACCGCAAGAACTAGATACCGAGCAAACCTACAACCGCTTTTCGATTGTATTCCAATTATTTATTAAGACTTTTGCATCGCCCATCACTCCTTTAGTCATATTTCTTGATGATATGCAGTGGGTTGATTCCGCTTCCTTGAAATTAATTGAAATGCTTCTCACTTCTCATCAGATGAGAGGCTTTTTAATCGTGGGAGCTTATAGGTCCAATGAAATGGACCGTTACCATCCCTTCATGGTAATGGTGGAACGTTTAAGAAACAGTTTTTCAAAGATTACAGAACTTGAAGTAAACCCCCTCACCTTATCTCAAGTAACCGAATTAATTGCAGATTCCCTTCATAAATCTACACTTGACGTCAAAGATTTAGCTAAAATCATCAATGATAAAACTCAAGGGAACCCGTTCTTCATTAACCAACTTTTGACATTTCTATATGAAGAAAAAATGATCCAATTCAATAGTGAAAAAGGGGAATGGATCTGGAATCTTGAGCAAATCATATCCGCAAAAGTTACTGACAATATCGTTACACTATTGGTTAACAAACTTCAAAAATGCTCTGAAATTACTCAGAAGATATTAAAACTTGCGGCATGTACGGGTCATTCTTTTGACGCAACTTTAATTAACCATATCGCAGACTATCCTCCTCATGTAGTTTTAAAACACATAGATGAGGCCATTCATGAAGGCTTCATTGTTCCTGACGATCATATGCCCGATGTCATGTGGGATCCTACGCAGGAGCTAGAAGCTTTTCAATTGCAAAAGGGAAAAGTTAAATCATTAAAATTTGCTCACGATAGAGTACAGCAAGCCGCCTATTCATTAATTCCTTCTAAAGAAAGAAAATTTCTTCACTATCGGGTAGGAAAAATCCTTTTAGAATCTCCTCTTGATAACGATCGAGAAGATAAAATATTTGATATCGTCTATCAGATTAACCACGCTTTTGAGCTCGTAAAAGATCCTGAAGAGAAAATCACTTACGCAAAATTGAACTTGACGGCAGGTGAAAGGGCGATGAATGCGGTCGCGTATATTACCGCGATTGACTATTTACGTTCAGGCCTCAACTTTTTACCAAATGATAGATGGAAGAATCATTATGACCTTTCCTTCCAACTACAAATTAAACTTGCGGAATGTTCCTTTTTAATCGGCGAATACGATGAAGCACGAGAATTATTTGATCATACTTTAAAACATGTCAAAACCGATAATGAACGTATTGCCATTTACATCTTAAGAATCAAACTCTTTACTTCCACCACCCAATATTTTGAAGCGATCCAGAACGGACGAATGGCTTTAAAACTCATGGGTGTAGATATCCCACAAGTGACAACTAAATGGGAAATTTTAAAAGAGCTCGTTCAAATTAAGTGGAAATTGCTAGGGAAAGATAAAAAAGAACTCCATGAAGGCCCTAAAATAGAAAGTGAGCAGAGCGCCATAATTCTAAATGTTCTCTTTTTGATCATTGCGCCCGCTTATTTAAGCACGAAAGAGCTATATGCCTATCTCGTTTTAAAAGGCCTTCGATATTGCATGCAATGGGGCTATTCTCCATCCACCCCCTACTTCTTTGCCGCCTACGGCATTATTTTAAACATCTTAACCGGCGACATCAAAAGTGCGACCTACTTTGGAGATGTCGCCTTAAAATTACCCGAACGTTTCAACGACAAAAGTTCTGTTCCTGCCGTCAAATTTCTAGTGGGCGCCTTTGTGATGCCTCTTACAACGCCTTACCGATATTGCATTGAAGTTTTAAAAAGTGGCTTTGAGATGGGAATCACCGTGGGTGATTTTATTTATGGGGTTTATGCTCTTGCCCAACTTATGGCCTCGCAATACGTTTCTGGCAAAAACTTACATGACCTTTATAGAGACTTACAAGAATATAAAGATTTCGTTTCTAAAGTAAAAGCCCATAATCGGGGTTTTATGTTTGTGGGTGCGCACCAAGCCATCTTGGCGTTAAAGGGAAAAACTCATCACCCCTCATTAATGGCATCAGACACATTTGACGAAGAAGAATTCTTTAAAAACATGATTGCCGGAAACTACCCTTTATCTCTTTACTTCGTCTATGTATTTAAACTTCAAATCACCTACCTCTTTGATAAATATGAAGAAGCTGTAGATATCGGTAAAAAAGCAGATGAAATTAGTTTTGCAGTTCGCGGGCATCCCATAAATATTGAAAAAGATTTTTACTCGGCTTTGGCATTAAGTCAAATTGCTAGTGAAAAATCATCAGATCGGCTCCACGACTATATAAAAAAGCTAACAAAGATTTTAAAGCGTCTCAAAAAATTTGCTAAATCGGGGCCTTCCAACTTTTTACATAAATATTTGCTTGTTAAAGCGGAAATTGCCCGTCTGAAAGGCTTAAAAGATGATGCGGTTGAGCTCTATGATAAAGCCATTGAATCGGCAAGAGAAAATGATTATATACAAAATGAAGCCATAGCCAATGAGCTTTTTGCTAAATTTTGGATCTCATTAAATAAAATTCATCTGGCGAAACAATATCTTATCGAAGCGCACTATAACTATTATTGCTGGGGCGCCGACGCCAAAGTTAAAGACCTTGAAGACAAATATCCGCAGATTCTATCACGTCGAAATAACATGATGATTTCGCAAGATGATAAGTCGGATAAAGCGCTTGATATGCCTACTAGAGCGATAGATATTGATGCCGTATTTAAAGCTTCTGAAATGCTATCGGGTCAGATTGAATTAAATACTCTTATTGAAGAGTTGTTAAAACTGGCAGTCGAAAATGCAGGTGCCGAAAGAGCCGTTTTAATCTTAGAAGAAAATAGCAAATGGATCATCAAAGCGGAAAGAAATTACAACGATACTAAAGTTGACTTAGGGATGAGTCTTGAAAAAGCGCAAACGTTCCTTCCTCAATCGCTTATCATGTATGTTTTAAGAACAAAGGAGCCTTTAATTGTTCGAGATGCCGAGAAGGAAGGCTTATTTACATCCGATACCTACGTTCAATTGCAGCATATTAAATCGATGATGGCTTTACCCCTCATTCACCAAAGTAAAATTATCGGGGTTCTCTATTTAGAAAATAACTTAACGACTTCTGCCTTTACATCCGATCGAGTAGAAGTTTTAAAATTATTATCCTCGCAAATTGCCAACTCGGTTGAAAACGCTCTTTTATATGCTCAACAGGCCAATCTTTCAAGAGATTTGCAAAAAACCAACTTACAATTGGAAGATTATAGCCAGAACCTCGAGAAGAACGTTTATTTACGTACCCATGAATTGAAAGCTAAAAACGAAGAGTTGCAAGATACCCTTACGCAAATTAAGGAAATGCAAAAGAAATTGATTCAACAAGAAAAGCTCGTTTCGCTCGGCTCAGTGGCCAAAACAATCGCTTCTGAAATGAGAAATCCTCTTAATTATATTTTCAACTTCTCTGAGCTTTCTCAGGAACTGATCAACGATGTTGAGATCTCCAAGGAAAGTCCTAAAGAAACACTTGATATGATTGCTTCCAATCTTAAAAAGATTAATGAGCATGCAAAAAAAGCCGATGAAATTATTACCTCTTTGTTAGAAGAATCAAGAGGCAAAGAAGATCAAAAAGAGCTTACCGATATCAATAAACTCATTCGTGATTACGCAGATCTTGTGTACTACAATTACTATAAAATCGATCCCATGTTCTCTCTTACGATCGATACCCATTACGACTCCAACCTTCCAAAAATCATTGTTTCCCAGCAAAATATCGGCCGCGTTATCTATAACATCATCGACAATGCTTGCTATGCAACTGACATCAAGAAGAAAGAGAAGAAAGATCCTAACTATTCACCCATTCTCTCTATATCAACCGCCCTTGTCGATAATGAAATCCAGGTAAAAATTAAGGATAACGGCATTGGGATTGCAAAAGAGTTTTTAACTCGTATATTCACTCCATTTACCACCAATAAGCCGTCCGGTAAAGGGGCAGGTATGGGTCTTTCGATTTCCTACGATATTATTGTTCAAGAACATCAGGGGACTATTAAAATCGATTCTGAACAAGGCGTTTACACGGAAGTAACGTTTACGATTCCTATTCCTCCATGATCGATTTGACGGCAAAATCTCTCTCTGAAGTTCCGCTCATCGATTCTCAAACCCGTCATTTGAATCTTTCTAGAAATAAACTCATCTTGTTTACACTTGAGTTTTTCCATCTCAAATACCTTAATCTACACAAAAATGAACTGTCCCTTTTCTTTATCGCAACGCCCGTACCTACTCACCTAGCATCTCTTGATCTTTCCTCAAACCGATTATCGCGCCTACCGCCCGAGCTTGCCGAAATTACCAGCCTCACCGAGCTTTATCTTTCCGATAATCGATTCACCATCATTACCTTTTCTTTCGAACGACTTACCAACCTCCACACCCTTTCCCTCTCTAAAAACAAACTCACCAACCTTCCCCTCACACTCCAACATTGTCCGCTCACACATTTTGGCGCATCTTTCAATTTGCTCAGCGAGTTCCCTCACTTCCTCAAAAATATCGACTCATTGCGCTCTATTCATCTTGAGGGGAATCCGTTTGAGAAGAAAGAGGGTTAATTTTTGTTGAAAGTCTCACGGGTCATGAGATTTTTACTCGAGAGTTGTCAGAAAAAAAGCGGAGCTTTTTTCCTGACGAATGTTCTTGTCGGGGCTCCGCCCCCGCTCCCCAAGGCCATTTCTTGCGGGGTTAAAATCGCCCTAAGCGCTTGCTGACGCAA
>JAGVJG010000088.1 GCA_020051235.1 Parachlamydiales bacterium
CGGAAAGCCTCTTCGAGGCAAGCGGTACTTCCAAAGTTTAACGGGAATCGGGCACGGGCACGCACGCGGGCACGGGCACGGGATTATTCTTCTAGTAGACGTTGTGCGAGACTCTCACCATGCTTAGTAATCTTAATGAGATCACCGTCGCCTTTTTTGATGAAATTGGCTTGGGCGAGCAGGACGGTGATGGTGTTGACACCTTTGGGTTGAAGATGGGCGCGCAGTCCCACTTCATATTTGTCGAAAAACTCTTTTGCTTCATCCTCTTGGCTCATTTCGTAAAGTGCCATGAGATACTTTTCGTCTTTAGTATGTGCTAACATAGTTATGCTTTCTTTAAGCGGGCGCCTGTGGGAGTATCTTCGATGACATACCCACTTGCATGGATCTGATCGCGGATTTGATCGGAAAGGGCCCAGTTTTTAGTCTTCCTAGCTTCCATTCTTTTTTCTAGAAGCTGGTTTAATTCTTCGGGAATCTCTTCATCGTTTTCAAGTGGAATAAATCCAAGAACGGAATCGATTCTTTTCAAAAAGTTGATCACATTCAGGGCGTCGAGTTTACCTAAACGATTTTGGTCGATCAAAGAGTGGATATCGCGAATAAAATCAAATAAGGCCGCAAGCGCAAGCGAAACATTTAAATCGTCTTGAAGCGCGGCTTTAAATCGACTTTGCGTTTCGACAATGAAAGAAGCGACAGATTCGGTTTCAGGTCCTGATACTTCCCTTAAACGAGTCACGAAAGTTTTAATTCTATCAAGCGACGAACGAATGGCTTCAAGGCCTTGAAAAGTGAAATTAAGCTGAGTTTTATAGTGAGTGTGGATCAGCATGTAGCGAATTTCACGTCCCGAATAACCTTTTGCAAGAAGGTCTCTCAACGTATAAAAATTACCCAAACTCTTAGACATTTTTTTGTTATCCACAATCAAATGTTCGGAGTGCATCCAAAGCTTTACAAAACGCTCACCGGAATAACATTCCGATTGGGCAATCTCATTTTCATGGTGAGGAAACATGTTATCGACGCCGCCACAATGAATATCGATGGAAGATCCTAAAATATCCATTGCCATAGCGGAACATTCAAGGTGCCATCCGGGGCGCCCTTTTCCATACGGACTATCCCAATAAATTTGACCATCTCGCTCAGGATCGTAGGCCTTCCATAAAACGAAATCGGATACCGATTCTTTATCGTATTCATCATTTTGAACACGATTAGAAGCGCCCGATCTAAGCTCATCTAAATGTAGGTGAGATAAACAGCCGTAACGAGGAAATTTGCGAATAGCAAAATAAACACTACTATCGGCTCCGACGTAAGCCACTCCTTTATCAATAAGCCCCTGAATCATCTCTATCATTTTAGGAATAAAGTCAGTGGCTTGGGGATAGTATTCAGCCGGATCGACATTTAACGTTTTTAAATCTTCAAAAAACGCTTCTTTGTAGGGTTTTGTAAACTCATCTAACGTGACATTGTCTCGAATTGCACCTTTAATCGTTTTGTCATCGACATCCGTCAAGTTCATCACCTGAGTGACTTTAAAGCCGAGATATTTCAGCGTTCGACGCAAGACGTCTTCAAAAAGAAACGCCCTGAAATTGCCGATATGGGCAAAATGATAGACGGTGGGCCCGCAGGTGTACATTTTCACATGCTGGCCGTCGTTAGGGCTGAAAGGTTCTTTTTCGCGCGATTCGGTATTATAGAGTTTTAGCATCTTGCTATTCTATTCAATTGGATTATAGTTTTTCAAGCGCGCGATAATTGACTTTACCGGTTCCCATTATGGGGATCTCTTTCACCACATTTACCTGTGATACCCGAACCAAATTACTAAATCCGGATTCTTTTAAAGCCGTATTCACTTCTTCGATATCTGTTTTAAATACAGTAAAGAGATTGATACGGGTTTTTTCGCCCGGAAGCTCTTTTGCCAAAATTGCAAGGGAGGGCGCATCTTCTTGAAGGGCCCAGCTATATTTTTTAGCCGAACGGCCCAACGCCTCTTCGACCGCTCCCAAGCTAATCATCTCGCCACCAATCTTGATAAAGCGTTTAAGTCTTCCCGTTATGGTCAGATAATTTTCTTCATCAAGGGTTCCAAGGTCTCCGGTTTTATACCAATTTTCTCCGTTGATATTAACAAATGGAGGTTCGATTCCCTCATTTATATAGCGGCCAAATACGTTGGGACCTTTTGCTAAGATAAGACCTTGTGTATTGACAGGCATCGGTTCATAGGTATCTTGATGCACGATTATTACATCAACGTTTGTCATAGGCTGTCCGACCCCTTTATGTAGCCGGCCCGGACGATTCATGGAAATAACAGGTGAACATTCTGTAATTCCATATCCCTCAATAATTTCACCTGGAGTCATCTCTTTAATCATATCGAATAACTCTTGAGGCGCTTTCTCAGCTCCCGTTACATTTAAACGAACGGTTTTAAAATGATCTTTAGTTCCCGCTTTAAACATCCCCTTCAAGAAGGTAGGAGCACCGAGTGTTAAGGTTACTCCCCACTTTTTCACCCTTTCCGCCATTTTCTTTCCTTCCGTCGGATTAGGATAGAAGGCCACTTTTGCGCCTGCAAGAGGCGCGAGCAGCGTCGCTACCGTAAAGCCAAAAGAATGGAAGGGGGGAAGAATAGCAAATAAAACTTCATCATTATAGATAGGAACTTCCTCAAAGACGGGGCGTTGATTGGAAATGATATTGTTATGGGTAAGAGGAACTCCTTTCGGCATATTCTCGGTTCCACTGGTGAAAAGGATAACGGCTGTGTCATCGGGTTTAGCTCCCTTAGGATTCAACGTTTTCAAGATAGTCTCAACGCTTTTTCCGGCTAAGAGCTTACCTTTAATTTTGTCCTTCAATCCAACAGACCGACGGAGGTCTTCAAGCATGATCATGCATTCGTCAAGACCGTCAAAATCAATTCCTTCTAGCTTATCAACAAAGGTCCAGGAAGAAATGACGGTTTTTAACTGAGCGAGCTCTTTTACCTGTTCAAGATGGCGGGGTCCTTGCGTCCAGTTAATCATGACAGGGATTTTACCGGCGAGCTCACAGGCCATAATGACCATAAAGGCCGCAACCGAAGCAGGAAGCAAAATACCAATCTTATCGCCTTCCATTTTCTTAATTTCATTCGCCAAAATGATTGATCTAAGCTTGACCGTTTTATAGTCCATTGGCCCCATACGGTCGTCAGCCATCACCATTTTTTTGCCATGAAGCTCACATGCGTTTAAGAAAACTTCAGCCAGCGTTTCGCCTTTCGCTAAATATACGCGCTCCCGTTTCTTCGGCTTTTGATTCCATTTTCTTAAATCGAATTCAGGTTCGATCTCAACTTCTTCCATCGAGATTTGCTTGGATCCAAGAGCCATTACCTTTCCGACCGTCGTTATCTCTTCTACAGCCAAGTTTCTAACGTCAAATTTCTCCGTTAAAAAGCTAATGATTTCGGCCACATCGAGGGAATCAAGACCTAAATCAGAAGATATCGTCATATCGGGCTTAATTTTTGAAGCCGGAATATCTGACAGCTCTGATAGCTTTTCAAGAACAGCCCCTTGAATATCATCAGGGATATCTTCCATTTTAATGGTTGTTTCTTGTTTGGGAGCACTTTCCGGCTTAGGAATTTCCCTTGTCCACATCGAATAAGGGATAAGCATGAGAGAATCGCCGGGATGCTCGCCTTCTTGCTTTGTTAATCCATCGGGGGTGTTATACCAGTTTTCAAGATAGCGATTTATTTCAAGACGAGTCCCTTTTCTTGGAAAATCGGCAGGAGCGGGAACAAATTCAATCGTAATTTTTCTACGTGGAGAAAAGAAAATTAAGTTTTTAAGGATTTGGAAAAATCCCCACTTGATAGTAGGGCCCATTTGAGCGGCTCTGCCCGTCCAAAAACGGGAAAATCTTGAACCCCATAAACCTTTAATTCTAACTAATACAATATTGGTTTCGGGACTTTCAGAAATGATACGATGTATCCCCGATGCGCCTCCGAGCACTTCCTTTGCCGAGCTTTTTGTGCGTCCGGCAGGATATAACATAAAGTTATCCCCTTTTGCGAGGCCGTCGACTAAAAGATCAAATACTTGTTCTGTTCTTTTCACCTTAATAGAGTTACTGGTCGAGGCAAAATCGGGAACAGGAACGGCATTTACATATTTTAAGAGCCAGTGTGCGACAGGAGTATAATACATATACTCAACCACCATGGGGCGAATAGGATATTTTTTCCATGCACCAAGCCCGGCCGATAAGGGATCTACAAAAACAGCGGGGTGATTGGGAAGAAAAAGAACGCCTCCGGGACGGTTCATAGTCGAGGGATTGATTCGTTCAAGTCCCACAAATTTTATCTTATAGCGGAACCATAACATGAGACGAATCAGCGTAATAAGTAAAAATGGCACAATCTTTTTCAAGGGTAAATCCTCCAAAAATAACTATAGTACCATAACTGTCATTTACGTGTGGAGGGGAGGAGTTTTCTCGGATCATTCGTAACAAATCCTTCTACTCCAAGGGAATAAAGCTCTTCCGCGCGGACGGGGCAATCAACCGTATAGGTCCATACCCTTTTCCCCTCTAAAAGCTTCATCAAGGTCTCATCAATAATTTTTTCATCTAAGCAAACCCACTCTAAGGGAGGCACTTCTTGATCGGATAAGCCGAGTAATTCAAATCCTTGAATGCCGGCAAGGAGTCCATGGCTAAAACTCGCTAAAATAATTTTTTGATGGTTCTTGGCCAGATCTACAACTTTTTCAATTAATCTTTTGGCGTCGTGACGCCCTTCCTTGATTTCAATCATTAAATAACAATCTCGGGGAAGGGCTAGAACTTGTTCTAAGGTAGGTACAGGCAATTCACTATGCGAATGATCAAACACGGCTCTTTTATCATTGTGTGTTCTTTCTAATGTTTCATCGTGAATGACGACAGGAATGTCGTCTTTTGAAAGGTGAACATCAATTTCCACTGCGTATACACCGAGGCTAAAGGCGTGCTTAATAGCATCAATCGTATTTTCCGGGTGCTCGATCGAGGCGCCTCGATGCGCAATCACTTTCATAAAAATCCTTAGGGAGCAGTCTTCTTATCCAAATCGTCGATATCTTCTCTCAGTATACCTTTTTGCTTATTCTCGTTCGCTTCAACTTCTTTCGCTTTATTTTTAACACTATCATCAAATTGACTATAATCTCTATGAGGTGTGTCATCGCCTTTATTAATTCTATCGTATTCTCTTGCCCACTGAAGCATGTCGGGATACTCTTTAGCTAATTCGTCTAATCGTTTTTTGTTTTTAGTAGCATCTTTCTGTGCATCCTCACCTATCTGAGTGGCTGCATTTAACCCCCCCGCGAATGTTGCCGCACTGGCAGCAAGAACTCCAAAAACAATCGCGGCTATTGGCGCCGCTACGAAAGGACACAAGCACACAACCGCGGCAATGACACAAATAAGAGCTATTGCCATTAAAAGAACGACCCATTTTTTGCCTTCACCCAGCTTCATTCTTTCAGCAACAAAGCTTGTATAGTCGTCATGTTTTTTGCGGAATTCTTCAACGTCATCTATCTTTTGTTTACTACCGCCTAAAACTTTTGTCTTAAATTCTTCGAGATCTTTGGAACGATCTTTTACCTGATGATTATTCTGAATAGGTTTAGGGGGCTCTTGACCTTCCGGAGGGTTCAAGTCATCCATGGCGCCGCTAAAGACCTGTTGAGGAACCGGGCCGGGACCCGCATTTCTGCTCGCATTAAAAGGAGGGACAACACCTCCTCCCATATCATCCATTTCTATCGGGGGCGTACTTGATGAACTTGAGTTGTTATTCTGATCTGGAAACATTCTGAAGGCAGTCTCAACATGACTATCTGGGCCGCCCGATCCATTTACACTACTCATAATAAATCCTAACCAAACCTATGCTTATACATATTAAATTATATCAATTTATTAATTTATAAATTAAGCATAAGGATCTAACTTAATAGTATCTTAATTAAGTTTTTTATACTTCTCTTCAAAATTAACTGGGTAATCTTGGCTAACGCATCGTAAAAACAACTTTTTACCGTTAAAGTTAACAACTACACGATTATGTTGATTTTTACCTTTTATAAGATGATCCGCAATCAGAAGGGGTTTATCTTCACTTGAAAATCTAGGATATTTATGAATTCTCCAATCCGTGTCTTCCCTGCTCTTAACTTCTATGTTGTAAAATCGATTCTCTTCTTTCTTTGATAAAAGATGATTATGTAGAGGATCTGGCGAAACGCAAGGGATACAATCTTTACGAAAATCAAAAGACCCTACAAGTATATTTTTAGCTTTTTCCACATAGGGGTTAGGTTTAAATTGATCTAAGAAAGTTTTTGAAGGATCCATATTTTCATCATCATTTCTACTAAACCAAACTCGATGGGTATCATTATTACCAATGTGCTGCCTTGCGGCATTCGGATCGACATTAAATTCGGCCAACGCTTCTAATAGATCATCTTCACAATCTTTAACTGCGTCTATCCATTCATGAACGGAATGAATCCCCTTTTCAAACTCATTCCATTTATTTAGATCGAATTTGCAAATATTATATAACCAACTCTCTTTTCCTCGGGTCCCAATTAATGAGTGAGAAGGCAACAAAGTCTTAAGTTCATCATTTAATGTCTTGGCATCCTTAAAAATTATTTTGAGACGATTTTTACAACTCTGCGCGATTAAATCATTGAAAGCGCAAGTTGAACGAGCAAAGATGACCAAATCCTTTAAAGGCAAATAATCCAATGAGCCAACTGTGAGAATGCTTGCAAGATTTCTTTGATTACGATCACGAATTACAACAGGTGGAAGCCGCAGCTGTTCTTTAGTTATTCTTTGATTATTAGCTTGAATAGCAGGCTTTGAAACATCCTTATGTAAGGTTAAAGGCGATTTTCTATCTGTTTCTTCTTTATTTGCGACACTAAAACCTGGATTAAAAATCTTGTGGAACTGAATTTCTTCAATTTTCCAATTTAACGATCCACACGAAATAAAGCTTAAAAAACTCAGCCAACCACTATTAGAAACATTTTGATTATGAGCTTTAATTTTGCTGTTCAGTCTCTCTAGATTCTCAATTAGCAACTTGGGATAAAATATTTTCTTAGTTGCGATGGCTTGATTGACAACGCGAGAAATTTGCTTTAAGGAAGATTTATCGTTTCCAACTTGAATTCCGTTATCATTAACAAATACGGTTGCGCCCTTATCAAAAGTAAGTTTCTTTGTCCAAAAGTCTGAAGTAAAAGTTAAGTTCATTTTTTTCCTATCAATTTATCTATAGCCATATATTGATCGGCTGTTTGTACTAAATCTGGACGTTGCATGCGGGCAAGCACAAATGATTTTTCTAAATGAAAATTAGAGGGATCTTTAAGGCCTTGACGAGCTAAAGCATAAACGCCGCTTCGTCCCAAACCGGCGCTACAATGAATAAAATGAGGGCCGGGTCGTTTCTCTGTTTCCTGGATTAACTTTTTGAGTAATTCAGGATCACTTACACCAAAATCGGGCCAATTAAGATAATGAAATTGCTCAATCTCTTTAATAATGTTACCCTTTTGATGAACTTTAAAAACCCTTTTCACAATCTTTTGATCCGATTGGGATTCATGGAGGATCACTTCCTCTTGATGAACGATGAAATAGGTATCATCATCCATTCTATATCTATGATTTTGTTTCCAAAAGACGTCGCACTTAACCCTTCCGCCTTCTTCGGGCATTGCAAGAGTTACAATGGTCGAAATATCTTGTTGAAGGAGGAATTTAAAAAAATGTTGGAAATTAGCTGGAATAGGAGCTTCACCTATAAACATTTGATCATCTCCTAATTTGACTGGGGAAATGTTTAAAGGTCTTCCATCTACCTCAACTCGATTATGTGCATAAGGAGAAACATCTTTATATCTTTTAGGTTGGCCACCAAAATCTCTTGAATATTTGAGACGCAGTTTACATTCTGCTGCAACTATAGAGAATCGAGCTCCGTTCGTTGGACTTTCAAAAGCAAAGTCTTCCCAAACGTCGTTAGCCTCTGTAGAAGGCGACGCTGTAGGAGAAACGACGGTTGGGGTTGGAGCAACAGGGGTTGTAACTACGGGAGGAGGAGGAACTGCAGAAGGAGCCGCGGGTATCTCTTTAGGTTCGCTATCTTTTATTAAGTTGAATTGAATCTCATTGATTTTCCAATTTAATAGACCACAGGTGATAAAAGTTAAAAAGCTAAGCCAAGAGCTATTTTCTACCTTTTGATTATGACTGATAATTTTTTGATTTAAGCTTTTAAGGTTTTCTTTAAGATGGCCCGGATTTAAATAGTGATAATTCTGGTCGTGGATAATTCGATTGGCTCGATCGGAAATTGATTTTAGCGAATCCGATTTACGCCCTATCGCGAAACTATTGTTGTATAAAGATACCAAGTTATCTTTATCCAGCTTAATTCTAGAATAGTAGAAATTTTCAGGAAAATTCATGTTCATACTTATAATTTTAATTTGTACGTATTAAGAGAGAATTAAGATTCTATAGAGAGACAATGAAGGCCTGCCTGCAAACGGGCTTGAAAAGAGGACATGTGAGGTAAGGAAATCACTTTTATATAAGGAAATTTCTTTTTAAACTCTTTTACAAATAGTTCGTGTGTGGGAACTTCTATGTTCTTATCTGAAGGCCCCGCAAATACCACGGTGGAGGGATTTAAAAAGAGAGCATTACAATAATTTAATAATCGCTTTTTCCCTTTTTTAAATATCGCTGGAAGGCGATGGACGATAAATTTATGTTGGGAAAAAATCTCTGAACGAACGGTATCTATCTCCTTTGCAATTAACAAAGCTTCTCTAAAATTATCCAAATATTTTTCATGTATTTTCATACCTCCCAATGTCCTTAAAAAAGCGCCAAAAGGCATAAAGCTAAAACTTGCTTCTGGATCATTCAAAATTAACTCTCCGGAAGGCATTACGCATAATTCCCAATCTAGATGGTAATAAGTTTGAGGAACCAGTAAAAGATTAGGTTCATCAACTTTTAACTCTTTGGCCATTTTGGCTCTTGTAAACCTTAATCTCGTTTCCCACATACAAGCTTCTTTAACAAGTCTAGTTCTATCACTTAGATTAACCGGCTCAACAAGCGAAAATTTATAACGATATAATCTTCCAAATTCAAAATCTTCTTTTCTTAACTGTTTAACGAGTTCGAGATCCTCTACTTTTGAAATCATTTCGTCTAAAGGTTTTTGAGAG
>JAGVJG010000123.1 GCA_020051235.1 Parachlamydiales bacterium
CGATGGGTAGTGCGTAGGCACACTCGGAGCGATAGCTTGCGAAGCAAGCGCTTAGGGCGATTTTAACCCCGCAAGAAATGGCCGGGGTGCGGGGGCGGGAGCCCCGACAAGTTTATTGGTCGGAAAATGCGTCAGCATTTTTTGACGACTCTCGAGTAAAACTCTAATGAACTCTTAATCGACTAACAAGAATTAACCCTTACGATAATCGGGGATCTAAATAATCTCTCAGCGCATCACCAATCAACGCAATTGAAACTAACAAAACGGTAAGCAAGATGGCGGGTGGCCAGAGGAGATATGACTGGCCGGGGAAGGCGTTGCGTCCCTCGTCCATTAGTGTCCCCCAGGAGGGGGTGTTTTCCTCTCCAAGTCCTAGGAAGGAAAGTCCCGCTTCGGCAGAGATCGCGCCAAGAATTGCAAATGGGAGAAGTGTGACGAGTGGGGCTATCGCATTCGGTAGAATATGCTTATATATGAGGTACGAATCGCTAAAACCAAAAACCTTCCCTGCTTCGACGTAAGGAAGATTCCTTTCTTTGAAAAATTCGCCGCGTATGTAGCGGGAGAAGGAAGTCCAACCAAATAAACCGATAACGGAAATGATGAGGAAAATCGATTTGCTTTGGGTAATTGCTACGATGAGAAGAAGCATAAAAAAGGTCGGCATCCCTTCCCAAATTTCAAGAATACGTGAAACGACAATGTCGGTGAAGCCCGCGTAATAACCGGCAATGGCCCCCACAGGTATCGCTATAGCAAGTGAAATAAGGATCGATAAAATACCCACTGTGAGTGAAATCCGAATCCCAAATATGAGCGCGCTTATTAAATCTTTGTGATTGATACGGGTGAGTTCCCACCAAGGAAGCTGTCGATTCATTCTTTCGTCTCCACCCGCATCCTCTTCCCAGTGAAATTCTTTGAAAAATGGGAAAAGTACAAAGGTGAGTTTGGCATCGTTTTCTTTAAACCATTGATCAAGCGCTTTTAGTCCTTCGGGATCTTTAGATAAAATATCGGCTTTGATTTGAAAGGGCGTATAAAGAAGCGATTCGGGTAAATACCCTTTTAATCTTAAGTGGTGTTCGCGCAACCTTCGATGATCAATCAATAAGTCCACTTTTGCTTGGTCGCTTAGAATATCTAAGCTACTTATTCCCTTACTCTCCTTTCTTTTTAACACTAGATTTGGATCGGTATTTGGATCTTTAATGGGGCTTATCAGCAAGAAGATAAAGGCAATGATTTGTGCGGCAAGGCCAAAATAGAAAAAGGAGCGATTTATAAATCCCAAAATCATGATGGGAAAAGTGAACATCAGAATATTGAAAAAGAGATCGATCACCTTAGTGAAATAACCTTGGAAGAACAAAAATCGAAATAAGGGAAAATAAAGATGACCGTCATAAACCGCAACAATCGCTTTTCCAGAGGTTAGTAGGGGTGCATAAATCCCTGCCAAAACGTATAGGAGAATTACAAATGCGGCGATGATGGCAATTGGATATTTAGTCATACAAGGTCACCCTTGGATCAAGCGCCATATAGGCAAGATCGCTTAAGAGATATCCGAGCAAAGTTAAAAAGGAACCCGCAAGTGCGGAAAACATCACAACGTTATAGTCTCGATTGATGATCGCATCATAAAAAAACTTTCCGAATCCATCTATTTCAAAAAGCGTTTCAACAATCAAAGAGCCTCCAAGTACAATACCGAGCGAGCCGGCAATCGAGGTGATCAATGTGATTGCACTATTTCTTCCAACATGTTTGAGCATCACTTGAGGAGCGCTGCAGCCTTTAACCCAAGCGGTTCTCACAAAATCTTTTCGCATCACTTCTAAAACGGCGGTACGGCTTAAACGCGATTGTGCCGCTAAACTTCCATAAAGGATCGCGGTCATCGGCAAAAATACGTGCCTGATAATGTCAAATAATCGCTCTTTAGTGGTCAGTTGATTGTAGATCGAGTCAGGACTTGTAAAGCCGCTTATAGGAATAGGGATGTCGGTAAAAGGAAAGTTATGGTGTAGAGCCACTTTTTCAATAAGCCAAGGAGCCACTACGAAAATAGGAATCGCATATAAAATTAAGAAGAATAAATTTAAGCCTCTATCAATGAGTGAATTTTGGGTGTAGGCCATCAAAACACCAACGAAAAAGGAGAGCACAAAAGTGATTAACATCGGAGTTAATGAAAGCGTCAGCGAATATTTTAATCGTTTAGTCACTTCACCAATGACGGATTTATTAGCGTCATTACGAAGTACGCCAAAATCCAAAGTCAAAACACGTTTTAGGTAATTCATAAAACGCGTTTCAAAAAAGAATATTTTAGCTTTATCTAGCGTGCTCGGTTCGAAGTTATAAAAAGCTTTATTTTCAGCGTACCAATTTTGAAAGCCCTTTAAATCTTTGACTTGGGATAAAGCGTTATTGTCCGCTTCAAGTTTTCGGTTATATTCTTTTTGTTCTTGAGTGAGTTTATAGCCGGGGTAGGGGAGTCTAAAAGCTCCTCTTGTAAAATAACGCTTGGCCCAAGGATAGAGGACAGGGTCTTCCATCAGCTCAAGCAATTTAGGCATGATATAACGTGCTTGATCGCCGAGCTGTATTCTTAAATCGTCGTATTGTTTTCCTTCGCCGGGTTTAGGGCCTTTTGAAAGAGTTATCAAATCTTCTTTAACGGTTTCTTCACGAGTTTGAGGCCAGTTATTAAATAGAATCGGTTTTGTAAGACCAAAAAATTCTCTGAACTGTAAATAACGATCTTCGGACGGATTGGTATTAATCTGTTTATCGCTTCTTGAAGCGCCGCCTGATCCTACATCAGAATAGGTGGTAGGGTCGCCAGGAGCTAAATTCACAATCACGAAATTGATCAAGATAATAAAAAAGAGTGTGATCGGTAAAAGCAGGAGTCGCTTTAGTAAGTAGCGACTCATTTTTCAATCCAACTCACGGTTAAATCGGGTTCGCCCACTTGTGCGCCAGCAATCTCATCCTTGGGTATGAAAACATTCTTCATAAAATCGCGATAGAGAAGAATTTCTTTTGGCGTATAGAGGAAGGTGTAGGGTTGTTCATCGTTTAGCAATCGATCAAAACGGTGATAAAGCTCAATCCTTTTTGCAGGATCTTTTTCAATTTCAAGCTCATCAATAATTTGATCGGCCTCTTTGTTTTTAAAACCGATCGTATTGGATGAGCCTTTTAAATCGGCTTGAGAAGAGTGCCAAAGTTGCCGGGGATCTTCGGGGGGGCTGCCTAACGCCCAAGCGAGAACATAAGAATCAAACTGTTTATCATCAAATTGCTTTGAGATATCGGCTAAATCAAGGCCGTTCAAATTGACTTCAATGCCCACCTCTTTCAAAGCCGTTTGAATGTACTCCACAATAGATTTTGTGGTGCTGTTCATCACGTAATAAGAAAGGTTAAATTTAAAAGGTTTGCCATCTTTGTCTAAAATCCCATCGCGATCAGAATCGGTCCATCCCTCTTCAGCGAGTATTTTTTTGGCTTGAATGGGATCAAAGGGCAAAGGTTTAATAGAATCGTCGTTACTGGGGGAAAACGGATAAAACGTACCGTGAATAGGAATGCCCATTCCATTTAAATTTTGTCTGATGATGCGGTCGCGATCGATCGACATGGTAAGGGCTTGTCGCACTCTTTTATTTTGGAATAAGGGATTGGTTTCGTTCCATCCAATATAGGTATATGACCTACTAATATAGCTTATCTGATTAACTCTGAAATGCTGTTCAGCATAAGCGGTAGAGGATAAAAATTGCTCGAGCTCATAAAGCTGATCTGGACGAACAACATAGGTGTCAATCGAGCCTTCTTTAAAACTTTTCCAAATCGATTCATTCGAATTTCGAAAATCGATTTCGTAGCCATCGACTAACGCATCAAGAGGAAAATAATGATCGGGATTCCGTTTAAATTTAATGCCTCGTTCCGTCATTCCATCAAAAGCAAAAGCGCCGCAACTGACGATAATATTTTTTGCCCAGTGATTTGAAAAGTTTAGCGCCCAAAGCGAACTGGTACGGTAAGTATCGGGCTTTTCATTCTCTACTATTTTGCTGCCGTCAGGAAAATATTGATAAATGTGGCGGGGTAGGGGTCTTAGCATCAAAGTGTTCAGCAAAGCGATATACTTTTTTGTCTTCCAACGTACAATTAAAGTAAGATCGTCAACCACTTCTACTTCTTTAATATCGTCGATGTAGTTTCTGAGAGAAACAGCGCCGGGTTCAGAGACATAAGGATTCATACAAGCATCGAAGAAAAACTTGATGTCATGCGCGGTGACTTGTTTTTTTTCAAAGAAAGTGGGGTCTAGCTTGATTGAAGAAGGAAACCAACTGGCCTCTAATGGCTGCCAGTAAACATTGTCTCGCAGCGTAATCCTGTATTCAGGAAGATCGGTTCCAATCGATTCAATACTCACTGCAAGATCAGGCGTGGGTTTTTCAAAAAATCCAAAAGTGTCTCTTGCAATGGAAGCGACGCATAATCCATACCACGTCCGAATGTGAGCCCAGGCAGAAAAAGGATGAAGAGAGTCGGGCTTACCGATGGTCGCGCCTTTTCTATCTCCATTGGGCTTAAAATCTTTCGGAAGTTTTGAAGGCAGCGTTTTTTCAAAATAGGGATCAGGCTTTAAAATATTATTTTCATTATTTACAGCTACCTGTGAAGTCGGTTTAACAAAAGTCGGAGCCGTTGTGTGTATCGAGCCCACTTTTCGCTCTAACGTTTCAAGTTTACTTTTAATTTCTATCAAACGCTCTTCTTGTAATAGGGAGGACCAATAAACAAGCCCCATTAAAATGAGCAAGCCTATTAATAAAAGAGTCCAAAAAATTTGTGAGAACGATCGTTTTGCACGCATAAATAAATAGAGTACCCTACCATAAAATTATGTGAAAGCGGTTCGATAATACAAAATGATTGATCACATTTAACTCGGCAAGTCCATGTAAAATACTGATCAATCCGGCTAAAAGAGCGGTAAAAAAAGCGATCCATTTGGGAGTCGCAGACGATAAAGATAACCAGTTTTGCGCTCTCATAGCAAACATAAGTGAGGGTGAAGTAAATAAAGCAAAAGCAGCTCCATTTAAAAGACCTACCCAAAAGGATTCCGATAAAGCAAGGGTGGCAAAAACAATAAGGGTCTGTCCGCAAGGAATCAAAACACTTATAAATCCCAATATAAACAGGGGAGGAGCCCCGTGTCTTTTGTAAAAGGTTAAAAAGAGCTTGTCAATTCTAAATATCTCAAAATTAATAGGATAAAACTGAGATATTGCTAAAAGGATTAAAAATGAACCGAGTATTAAAGATAGGAGGGGAAATCCGTTACCTAATACTAATAAGCCAAAAAAACCGGAAAGGCCTCCAACTAAGGAATATGAGGCAAGCCTTCCCCAAAGATAATAATTTCTAAAAGGGTGTTTGGCAAGAGTCATCATCAAAGGGCCGCACATACCAAAACAGTGAAGATTACCCGTTATATATAGAGGGAGTAGAGCCAAAAACCAAGTCATTGAGCTCTAATCTTCTCAATCTTAGCCATATCGAGTTTTATACTTCCGCCCGGTCTTGAATAAGCTTTAAAACTAACGAATATGAGGGTGCTGAAAAACAGCGCCAACGTGAAGTAGCAAAGTGACTTAAACATAAGTACCTATTTGTACTTAAACTCCTAAATTACATACATTGAAATTATGAGTGTCGATCTCTCGCTAGAAACGCGTGCAGAGAATTTATTAAAAAAAACAAAGCATTATCTCATCACCATGATGGGAAGAGTGTCTGATGACGCAAATGCAGATGAACTTTACCACGCGTTATCTTACGCACTTCGTGAAGAAATCATGATCAATTGGCTTGCAACGGCTCAAACTTATACGAAGTTTGATGATCGGATTCTCTTTTATATTTCGATGGAATACATGCCGGGCCGAATATTTACGAATAATATGACCAATTTGAAAGAGACCGATCTCATCAAGATGGTTATGCAAAAGTTAGGGCGCAGTTTTCCTGAAATCATCTCTCGAGAACATGATCCGGGTCTAGGCAATGGGGGTCTAGGAAGACTGGCTTCCTGTTTTTTAGATTCATTAGCCACGTTGCATTTGCCTACACAAGCTTATGGTTTACGCTATCAATATGGAATTTTTGAGCAGCAACTATGGGATGGGGTTCAAATTGAAGCGCCTGACACTTGGTTAATTAACGAATATCCTTGGGAGTTTCGTAGAGATTTACGAAAAGTGGTAAAAAGTACGGCGGAA
>JAGVJG010000138.1 GCA_020051235.1 Parachlamydiales bacterium
CGGAGCGATAGCTTGCGTCAGCAAGCGCTTAGGGCGATTTTAACCCCGCAAGAAATGGCCTTGGGGAGCGGGGGCGGAGCCCCGACAAGAACATTCGTCGGAAAATGCGTCAGCATTTTTTGACAACTCTCGAGTAGAAATCTAATGAATTCGGAATCGATTAAAAGGTATTAACCTTTTCTTTTCTATTGTGGAAATCGTGATGTGAGGGAATTTATTAAAGTGTGCACCGGAGAGGATTTGAACCTCTAACCGCCCGGTTCGTAGCCGGGTACTCTATCCGATTGAGCTACCGGTGCAAGAGCTGATATCATGGCAGAGTATTGGATTCTTTTCAAGTAGCGTATGTCTGTAAAAACGCCTGTCCCAAAGTTCTTATAATCATTTGATAAGTATCGACGGACAAGGGGTGATCCACCATGGGAATTCCCCAGAGCGAGCCAAGTAAAACAACATTTGAAACTCTACCGAAAATAGACTGAAAACGACGAATAGGATCGCACCAACCCACTCCATCTCGAACCGAGAGATAGTTCATGACCGTATAATAGCCTTCTTCGGGGATTAAGGTGGCAGAGCCTATGGTCCTAATATCAATCATTTTTTGCTCTTCCGGGGTCAGAAAAGTTAAGGCCGTAAAGGTGTCGGTCCCTCCGAGACTATGTGCATAATGGATAATTTTCCCATCCCCTTCTACACCGCCCATCTCTTCAATAAGGGCTTTCCAAGTCCGAATAAGTTGTTTTGCCTCAGGAGAAACCCAGCCAAATTTAATGGCTCCGCATTTGAGTAAATCCCAACAAAATCCTCGGGTAGGTCTAAAAATATAATGGATATTAACCCCACCGTGTGCGGCCGATAATTGTCTTAAATTATCAACCAGATCGGAACGGATATTCATAATCCCATGAATAAAAGTAATTCTTACCTTTGAGCTGATTTCCCCATTACCAAAAACACCCGATTGATTTGGTTGAACATAGGCCCCTGAGTAGGCGACAAAACCTTTGCCTAATAACACTCCAGCCACTTGGTCTAAAAATTTATATACGGCAGAAAGGCCGCTGACTTGGTTTATCCAGTCTCTAAAGGATTGTAGCGAATGATAAAAAGTTTTTAGAGCATGCATTCCATAGGATAGTGTGTTTTTCCAAGAGTCTAGGATGGATGTGTGCCCAAATGGATCGGTATATAAGTTAGGATTGTTGTGAGCGTAATGGTATTTATTAAAACCATCTTGATAGCCTTTAGGATCGCAGCTAATAAATCGTTTTAGGATCGGATCGTATTCACGAGCACCAAAGTAAATAAAGCCAGTGGTCGCGTCTTGTCGTTTGGCTTGTAAAGCAAAGGGACCCTCCCTTTTTATTTCATATTCACCAATGTATAGAACAGGCGTTCCACGAAAATCGGTTTGGACTGCATAAGGAATTCCTTCGATTTCGCACGCAATTATGCGATCGGGCCCCATAATTTTTAAATCGAGTATTTTATTTCTAAAAGAGCCTATTTCCTCTCTGCCATCCCAGAAGTATAAAACATTATTTCGACACATTCTTCGGTTGAAAGGGTCATAACTATAATGGACGACTTCATCTGAGCTTTGTGCTTCAACAAGGCGGTTTAGCGCGTCATATTTTAGGGTAAGATCAGGCGTTTTTATTAAATTGCCATTAAGGTCATATTTATAATCGCAATTCTGAACTTCGTTCAATTTATTATATGTAAACGACTGACCATTGATTGAACTCGGGTTCCCTCGCTCGTCGTAGGCAAGTGAATCAACTCCATTTTTAATGAGTTGACCTTTTGAATCATATTCAAAGTCAGTTGTTATTCCATCTACAGTTACTGTTGAAAGAAGAGGATTATATTTATACGATTCGGAACGGTATGGAGAACAAATGCTTGCGATGCGTCCTTGATTGTCTTTTTCAATATCAAGATTACCCAGTTCTAAAATGAATTTTTCATTATTAGGCAGAAATAAATGTTGGTAGATTTTCGAATCATCACTATTCGATCGAGAAATATTCGATAGGCGCGAGCCGTCATACTCATATTCAATGGAAGAATTGTCGGGAAGGATAAGCGCCTTTTTCCGGCCATTTATATCGTAGTCATATTTGACCGTTAGGCCATTCAAAAAGGTTTCTTCAGTGATTAAGTTGAGACCGTTATAGCTGCGAAATAGCGATTTTAATTGGTTAAGATCATCCGCTCGAACAAGGCGATCACCTTGATAATAATATCGATAGGCGATGGATTTGTCGCTTGAAAGGATTTGAGTAAGCTGACCGGCTTCGTAACTAAAATGGATATGAACGCCGTCCGGTTTAATCAGCCTTTCAATCTCACCGCGTTCATTATAGTTATAGCGTGTAATTCTTTGTTCGGGAGTTCCGTACGCTTCAATCAGTTTTTCAACTCTTCCACCCACTCCTCTTTCATAAACGGTTTGAATGCCTTGCCAGGTTTCAATAGACGGTTCTCCGTACAGATCATAAAGTGTTTGCTGTTCTTCAAATTTTTGACCTAAAACATCAAAACGTTCAATTTTGACCACCCGATTTAAGGCATCGAATTCCTTAACGGTCTTTATCCCTTGCTCATCAATAAAAGTTGTACTCAAGACCAGTTGACCTAACGAATTTACAATGGAAGATTCTTGAATGGGATTAACAAAGGGTGAATCTTCTAATTTAAGAGAAATGCCCGGTTTAATTTCAAAATGCGATTTCTCATCATATATAGATAAAGAGGCAAGTTTTCCGTTCTCTAGATATTCTGCTTCTAAAGTGTGTTCTAGAGACTCTTCTTTAATAAGTTTATCAAGTGAATAAGTGTAGATTTTTTCACTTAAAATTTTTCCAAAATAACTTTCCTTTTTGTGGATAAGCTGCCCTTTCTCGTTATAGTCATAGGTTTGTTCTTTTAGATCGCGAGTTAGAGATCGCTTTAGCTTTCCCTTTAAAGTGTATTCAAAAATATCTCGGCTATTATCAGGATAAATTATTTCTACGGGATCACCGCGTAAATTAAACCGCGTCGTAGTGGTATCTCCACTCGGCTCGATTTTTTCGGAGGCTCTATTAAATAAATCGTATTTATACCGGGTGAGGGGATTGACAGGGCCTAAAGGAGTGATAATGAGGGGCTCTGAGACCTCAATAAGTCGATTCATCGCATCATACTTAAAGTCGGTTTTGTTGCCGAAGCGATCATATTTTGCTGTCGTATTACCCATTACATCATAAACATAGTGAGATCCCCCTTCCTCGGAAATGATACGATTCATGAAATCGTATTCCATCTTCATCGTTTTAAAAGGGGTTTTATGTTCGGTTAGATTGCCTTGTTTGTCATATGTAAAAAGCTCAACATCCCCTTTTTCATTCGTAGAAGAAAGGACTCTTCCGGCTTCGTCCCTTTCGTAAACAGTGGAGGTAAAGACATCTTCTGTTTGGATAGTTTCGCTTATCACCCAACCTTCAGTGGAATATTTAATCGACTTTTTTGATAGGAGCTGATTATTTCTTAGTTCTTCGATTTCTTCAGGAAGCCCTTCAACCGAATATTTATTGATCCGTGTAATTAAAAAGACGTCGCCTTCACTTACCTTTTGTTCGATTAAAAGATTGTCACTGTTGTACTTATATTCCGTTTTAGTGAAACCTTCCTGGCGAAAGAGAAGGAGTTTGTCGTCCCATTTATAAGTGACTTTTCCTCCTTCATCATCTTTTTCTTCGATCAGTCGATTCTTATCGTCATATTTTAAATAGCGGCTAAATGAGTCGAATGTATTAAGTCCCTTTAAATCACCTTGCCAGGTTTCCTTAATGAGTCGATCTTTTTCATCATATTCACTTAGATGGGCAGCAATTATTTGAGAATTGGGGTCATAAATTTTATGGGCAATAAGCCGTCCATTTTTCCATTCAAAGATCTCACTCTTTTGTAAAGTGGGAGCGTAGTGTTCGATTTTAGTGATTTCTTGCTGGGTATTATAGAAATAGACTTTTTTATACCCCGTAGGCTCAATGATTTCCGTTTTTCCGAATTCATAATGATAATGGGCGACTTCTACAGGGTCTTTAGTGTTTGCGGCAGGAGCAATAAGGGAAATTACTTTACCTTTTGAATCATGCTTCCACTCTAAGTAGTGTCCATCACCATCGGTTCTCTTTTTAATGAGTACCTGGCCCGGAAGAGGTCCCTTAACATAGGTATAGTTTCTATCGGGAAGGCCGGGTCTTTTTATGGTCTTTAAACGATTAACATTATTGATTTTTTCAAATTGATAATGAACCTTGCGATTCCCCGGAAAACTTAAATTAATTTTTGACGAACCCTGTCTTTCAACCTTTACCGATCGTCCAAAGCGATTTTTAGCAGAAACGAGTTGTTTGTGTTGATCGTATACAAATTCGTAGCCCTCCATTTCGAATAGGGGGAATCCGGAACTAGTGAGATGAGGTAAGCTAAATTGCCATTCAGGGGCGATTTCATCGGTATGGCGGCCGATATCGTAAAAGATTCTTTTTACGACTAAGGCGTGGGGGCCAATCGTTTCGTAGTCAGTGCCCGTTTCAACCCATTCTCCAGAGATGACATTGACCGAGTGGTTAATGTCCGAGAATGAAAATAATTCATTTAAACTTTTCTTTTCATCGGCAAAGCTTAGTTGAAAATAGCAAATTAAAACAGTTAGAAATTGAATGACTTTGTTCATTATTATTTATTTTATTGTTATTCATTCGGACTAACTAAAATTAAAATAGTACATGAGATTATCATAGATTTTACAAAATAGCAAGATATGTTACCTTCCGGCCATGCTTAATATTGTGATCGTAGGAGCAGGAGACGTAGGGAGTTATATAGCAGAATTGCTCTCTAAGACCGAACACAATGTTATTGTTATCGAACGTGACAAAAAGAAAATTGAAAGTTTATCCCAAACGGCAGATGTGGCTACTCGAGTGGGTTCAGGCACTGACTGGCAGTTATTAGACGATTTATTAGAACTTTTTCCTGATCTTTTTATCGCTTTAACAAACGATGATGAAACGAACCTTGTTGCGTGTTCGATTGCAAAAAATTTAGGCTATCCTTCAACGATTTGTCGCGTGCGAGATAATCGTTACTTAAACAGAACACGACTTGATTTCGCGAGATTATTTGACGTCGATCATTTCGTTGGCCCTGAGCTATTGTGTGCACAAGATATTTTAAAATACATGACGAGCCAGCAGTCTGTGGCAATTGAACATTTTGCTCATGGAGCGGTTTTATTAAGAACCGTTGTTATTCCAGAGAAATGGAAGAAAAGCGATAAGCCGATAAAAGAATTAAGTATCCCCAATGGAATCATGGTAGGTCTAATTTACCGGAAATCCGAGGGGAAAGAGGCGAGGGTTATTTTCCCTCATGGTGAAGACGTCATCAAACCTCTCGATGAGGTGACTTTTATTGGGGAAACGGATGCTATTTCAGAAATTCATCATTTCGTTGGAATTGAAGAAAAAGAAGTTCATTCAGCTGTCATTATTGGCGGATCAACCGTTGGAATTAACTTAGCAAAATTATTGGAGAAAAAGGAAATTGGCGTTCGGCTCGTTGATAAGGACTATGATAAATGTATAAAACTAGCTGAAATCCTGCCTAAAACGACCATTATCAATCATGACGCAACGGATATCGATTTTTTACGATCAGAAAAGATTGGACAGGCCGATATGGTTGCTTTTTGCACCCGCCATGATGAAATCAATTTATTAGGAGCCACGCTTGCAAAAGAGGTGGGGGCGCAAGATGTCGTTGTTGTCCTTTCCAATACGGGATACACACCGGTTGTTAACCGCCTACATATTAATCATGTGGTTTCTCCAAGAATTGCAGCCGCCAATAGAATTTTATCTCAAGTCATATCAGGCAAAGTGACCTCTCTTATTTCAATGTATGAAAATCAGGCTGAAGTGATTGAAGTGCAAGTTTCAATGGAATCAAGATTGGTGGGTATTCCTTTATCAGAGTTGGGCCCTCTTCTACCCAAAGATTTCCTTATTGCCATGATTCAAAACCGAGGGCGCATTATGGTTGCAAACGGAAATCGAATTATTTCCCCTGGCGATACGGTCATCGTGATTACCGATCCAAAACATATTGCTGAACTGGAGAAGATCTTTTAACAATGTTGTTTAAAGATGTTTTTAGAGTTATAGGCTTTTTTCTTTTAAGTTTTTGTTTAATTCTAGGCGTCCCCACAACAATAGCTCTATTTTATGGTTATGAAGAGCAAATCGTTATTTACAGTTTTCTTGGAACTATAGCAACGACTCTAATGCTTGGGCTTATTTGTCTATTTTTGGGAAGAAAATCAAAAGGCCAGATTTTTCGACGGGAAGGGATTTTAGCTGTAGTCTTGATTTGGGTTATAACTCCTTTTTTATCTTCACTTCCTTTTATTTATAGTCAAACGCTTGATAATCCAGTCCAAGCTTATTTTGAGATGGTTTCTGGTTATACAACAACCGGATCTACCATTCTTCAAGCAAAAAAATTTAATGAGAAAGGGGAAGAGGTTCCGATTGTCAGAGTTATTCCGGGAGTTATTGATACCAAATATCAGTTTTATGGAACGGTAAATCCTATACGCGATGAACAAGGAAATGTTTTGGCTGAAGGGATCGAGGCTGTTCCTAAACCTTTGTTATTTTGGAGAAGTTTTATACAGTGGCTAGGTGGAATGGGTGTCATAGTTCTCTTCGTAGCCATTCTTCCCGCGTTGGGAGTAGGAGGGAAGGTTTTATTTAATTCCGAAGTTCCAGGCCCTGTAAAAGAGACATTGAGCCCAAGAATTAAAGAAGCAGCGATTGAATTGTGGAAGATCTATGTGATTTTAACGGTGGTTCAAATTGGAGCGCTTCTTCTTGCTTCTAATATGACTCTATTTGATGCGGCGACAACTACGTTTACGACTTTATCGACTGGAGGTCTATCGGTAAAAAATACAAGTATTGCCTCCTACAATAGTGAGCTTGTTGAATGGATCATTATTATATTTATGGCGCTAGGAAGTATAAACTTTAGCCTTTATTATTTTGCATTCAGAGGAAAGTTTTATCGATTAAATGATCGTGAATTGTGGATTCATTTAGCTCTGCTTTTAATTTTTTCTCTTACTATTTCTTATTTTATTTTGGGAGCACCGAAAGTTGATCTGCAGGGTAATGTTCAGGGCACTTATAATGCGCAAGAGGCTTTGCGCTACGGAATTTTTCAGAGCGTTTCCGGTCAAACATCAACCGGTTTTAACACGATTAATTATGATTTATGGCCCTATTTACCTCAGGTGATTCTCTTGATTGCGATGTATGTGGGAGGCATGTCGGGATCCACTTCCGGCGGTATGAAAACTATTCGCCTATATATGCTTTTTAAAATTGCTCAAAATAAGGCTGAATCCATATTTAGACCTGAATCGATCCGTACCCTTAGAATCGGAGAAAAAGAGATCGAAAGCAAAGCAGCGAATCTTGTTTTAGTCTTTTTCTCCTGCTTCATAGCTATATCTACAATAGGGGTCTTATTATTTGTATGGGATGGTTATGATCCTGAAACGGCAATCGGCCTTGTCGCCTGTATGATTAATAATACGGGGATGACCTTCAGGGCGGCAGGTCCTTTAGATAGCTGTGCAGTTCTTTCAAACTTTAGCTTAATCGTCTCGTCGATCTTGATGATTATCGGCCGTCTTGAAATTTTCGCGGTGATAGCTCTGTTGATCCCCGCCTTCTGGAAAGAAAGTTCTTAAAAAGGGCAGGCGAGCCTGCCCCGAGATTTATTTTGCAAAGATAGCTTGTGTTGAGCCGGTGACAATAGTGCAGTCGTAGTATTCGTGTCTCAGATATTTTCCTGAGTAGGTGTAGTCGATTTGGAAGAAGGGGTTATAAGTGATGATGTAGCCGCTATAGGATGAAACGACTTGCAGGCCGTAGTGAGGGCCAGAATGAACCGTCGTGATAACCGCATCGCTATAATAGGCGACGTGGCACCATGCGCCATTAATAAATTGTTCGCCCTGCATGACAGGTACGCCAATATAACCAAAGCAACCATTTGCTTTTTCGGTTGATTCTTTTCCAAGGGACGCTAAAAGCGGGGTTTCTTCATCGCGTGGTTCATTTTGAATTTGATCAAAATTGAGTTCTGCGATTTTCGCTTTCGATGCAAGGAGCTCGGTTGCTTCATTAGCAGCGAGCGATCCTGTTACTAGACTAATGCACAATAATGCTGTTTTAAACATAATTGTCTCCTTGAGAAACAACAATTATTAGCTTTAATTAATTAAGTGGCAATATGTGGGCGAAAATAATAATTAAAAACACTGTGGATTCTGAAGAAATTTCTAATAGGTTATTAGAATGGGGCTTCCCTCTTTTATGGGTCGAAGAATCCGAAAATGAGACTGTTTACGTCTTCGATCAAGTTGAAAAAGTAGAAAATAAAATTGACTGGGACGCCCAATCCGAACAGCACTCTCCCTATTTCTCGGACGGTTTCATCTCCATAGAAAATCTAAAGCTGAAACCCGGCGCCGGCTTCGGCGATCTCTCTCATCCCACCACTCAGCTTATGGTCACCCTCATGACCGACCTCCACGGAACCATCTACGATCTCGGAACCGGTAATGGAATCCTCGCCTGCCTCGCAAAATCCCGCGGCGCTGAAAAAGTTTTCGCCTGGGATATTGACGGAGAAGCTCTGGATCTCGCAAAAGAAAACGCTGCACTAAATAATCTTGAAATCATATTTGAGCCCCATCTCATACCCGACATCCTTCTCGTCAACATGATCTTCAGCGAACAACTCCACGCACTAAAAGGAATCTCCGCCAAGCGAGTCATTGCCTCCGGCTTGCGTGAAGTAGACCTTCCTCAATATCTTGAACTCTTTAAGGGCTACACGCTCGAAAACAAAATTGAGAAAGATGGTTGGATCGGAATTATTCTAATGAAATAAGCGCCGGCCACCGGCGCGCTGAACCGCCCTCCAAGGGCGGGTCTCAAGCGGAGCTTCAGCTCCGCCCCGAGCCATTTATGGCGTAGCCAAAATCGCGTATACGAGCGATGGGCGTGCTTTAGGCACGTTCGAGCGAGAGCCCCGTTATGCGGTATACGCGCATTTGGACACGTCAGAAATGGCCCTTGGGGAGCGGGGGCGGAGCCCCGACAAGTTTATTAGTCGGAAAATGCGCCAGCATTTTTTGACAAATCTCGAGTAGAAATTTAATGAATAGTGTGACGAAGAAAAATTAAGGTACTTCCAAGATTTGAAGGTAATCGGGCACGGGCACGGCTAGGACTCCGTGCCCGAAAAGGTGTTACATCATTCCGCCCATGCCACCCATTCCCATACCACCCATGCCGCCCATTCCTGGGGCAGGAACTTCGATTTTGGGCTTGGGTTTTTCGGTAATGGTGCAGTTGGTGGTAAGCATCATGGAGGCGATAGATGCAGCATTCTTTAATGCGGAAATGGTAACAAGAGCGGGATCCACAACACCTGCTTTAAAGAGGTCGGTGAATTCGCCGGTATTTCCATTAAAGCCGATAGCGCCTTCTTTTTCAGAAATTTTTTCTGCGATGAGAAGTCCCTGTTTGCCGCAATTGATTGCGATTTCGGAAGCGGGGGCAAAACACGCTTTATAGATGATATCTCTTCCGATTTTCTCATCATTATCATCAATCTTAAGCGCTTGAATGTCTTTCGCTGCGCGAATAAGGGCAACTCCACCACCGGGAACGATACCTTCAAGAACAGCCGCTTTAGTTGCATGGAGAGCGTCTTCAATACGCGCTTTTTTCTCTTTCATCTCGGTTTCGGTTGCGGCTCCAATGTTAATGACCGCTACTCCACCCGTTAATTTTGCAAGGCGCTCTTCAAGCTTTTCTTTGTCGTATTTCGATGTGCTAGGATTGTTGAGCTCAGATTTGATTTCATTTTGACGAGCCGCGATTTTCTTTTGATCGCCGAGGCCGTCAATAATGGTTGTGTTGTCTTTAGTAATTTTTACGTTTTTCGCTTTTCCAAGCAGGTTTAAATCGGCATCTTCAAGTTTAAGGCCGATCTCTTCGGTGATCACCGTTCCGCCGGTTAGAATAGCAATGTCTTGAAGCATGGCTTTTCTTCTGTCGCCAAAGCCAGGGGCTTTTACAGCGGCAATAGGAAGGCCTTGCTTAATCTTATTAACGACTAACATAGCCAATGCATCGCCATCGACATCGTCAGCGATGATGAGAAGTGGTCTTGGGCCTTTTTCCATCACTTTTTCCAAGATGGGAACGAGCTCTTTGACTTGCGAAAGTTTTTTATCGGTAATCAAGATAAAGGGACCTGCCAATTCTGCAGACATATTTTCCGGATTGGAAATGAAGTAAGGGGAGATATAGCCTTTATCAAATTGAAGACCTTCGACAACGTCTAAAGTAGTTTCAATTCCTTTGGCTTCAGCAACAGTTATGATGCCATCTTTGCCGACTTTCTCCATCGCTTGAGCGATGATTGTTCCAATTTCGGTATCATTGTTTGCAGAGATTGTCGCGATTTGTTTGATTTCTTCGTTGGTGCTGACTTTTTTTGCCATCTTGCGAATCGATTGAACGCCGGCTTCAACGGCTTTGTCGATCCCTTTTTTTATCGTCATCGGATTTGCGCCCGCGATAACGCTTTTTATGCCTTCAGAAAGAATCGCTTCCGCTAAAACGATAGCGGTTGTCGTTCCATCACCTGCTACTTCAGCTGTTTTGGATGCAACTTCTTTAACTAAAGCAGCGCCTACATTTTCGAATTTGTCTTTCAAGACAACTTCTTTAGCTACGGTGACACCGTCTTTTGTTGAAAGTGGAGAAAAGCCTCTGTTAATAACGACGTTTCTGCCTTTAGGGCCGAGCGTTACTTTAACGGCTTTTGCAAGAATTTTAACGCCTTTGAGGAGCGATTTTTGCGCTTCTTCATGAAATTGTAATAATTTCGACATGGTTCGATTTTCCTCTCAAGTTAGTTAAGAATTCCCAGTACATCATCTTCGGAAAGAATGATCTCATCTTCATCATTAATTTTAATTTCGGTTCCGGCGTAGTTACTGAATAAAACTCGGTCACCTTTTTTTACGTGCATCGGTTCAAGTTTTCCTGAATCATCATATTTTCCAGGTCCTACTTCTACAACGATTCCCTCTTTAGGTTTTTCTTGAGCGGTATCGGGCAGAAGGATGCCCCCTTTTTTCGTTTCAGCTTTAGCTCTTTTAATTAAGATTCGATTTCCTAGTGGTCTAATAGATGCCATGTCATTTCTCCTTAACAGGTAAATATTGTAGGTATAAATTCATTTCAGTCAA
>JAGVJG010000059.1 GCA_020051235.1 Parachlamydiales bacterium
CTAATGTTTTCAATTATCTCTTTGCGTCTTTGCGCCTTTGCGTTTAATAAAAAATAAACCTTATGAAATGAATATGCGTATCCTGCCGGCCCGATAGGGCTGATCCTATATCACTTGATGCGAAGCAGAAAGTGATCCTGTTTTGTAGTTTCTTATTTCACGATTGAGAGGCCGAGGGCGTCGAGGCGGCCGTTAGAGCCAATGATGGTGGGAATTAGGATTGTTTCGAGACGAGGATCTGAAGCAAGATTTTGATTAAAGGCGTAGACGCTTGTCGCGAAGGGATCTTTCGGATCGGGATTGTTTATTTCTTCTTCGCGCGGAATAAGGTTGTCGGTAAGTATGAGCGTGCCGGGTTTTGAAATGGAGAGAAGGAGGGGTAGGTATTGCGAATAAGCTTGTTTATTGGCGTCGAGGAAAATGAGATCGAAGGAAGTTTGGTTTTCGGAGAATCGTTTTAATGTGAGGAGCGCATCTTCTTCAATTATAGTGAGAGTTGGGTGATGCTCGCGGGCGAGTTTTGCATGAAGCGGATTGGGTTCGATGGTGATGAGTTCAGCATCGGGGGCGGCTTGACGAAGCCATTCAGTGCTATAACCTGCAAGAGTTCCTATTTCGAGAATGCGTTTGGGATTTTGAAGTTTCGTTATAAGATAGAGTAATTTTCCAACAGAAGAGGGTACCTGAATTTGAGGCAGCCCCTCTTTATGAGAGGCGCTGAGAATTTTTTTATGCGCGTCCGATTCTTGAACAAAAGTCGATTGAATATATTCACGAATCAAGACGCTGCGATTCATTACTGAACTACTTCAGCCGGTGCTTCTATCTTCTCGTCTACAAAACCGATTTCATTTCTCAATTTATAAATCCCGTAGGCATTAAGCGGTAAAAGTAAACCACCCGTTAAAGCCATGATGGCTTGCGCACCCGTTGAATCGACAAAAGAGAACACAAATAAAGCGATGGCCGCATACGCGAGATAAAGCATTTTTCCTCTTCTAGGACCAAGGAATTCAGCGCATTTTAATCCCACAACAAAGTAGGCATTGATGGTGGAATAGCCCAATATAAATAAGAAGAAAGGCATAAAGAAATTCATGAAAGGGAAATATTCTGCGAGAGCCGTTTGAACCAATAAAGACGCATCGAGCGGCTGAGCCCAAAGCCCGGTCGCTAAAATGAGCACAACAGAAGTGGTGCAGATAATAAACGTATCTAAGAATATTTCAAAAATAACAAGTGAGGCTTGTTTTTCAGGACTTGTAACAGATGTTTCGCTGTGAATGACTGAAGCGTATCCGATTCCCAAATCACCTGTGTAGCATCCCCGTCTCACCCCTTGCGAAATCGTCATAAGAAGCGAAGATCCGACAAAGCCGCCTAATGCACCATGCGGAGTAAAAGCGTAAGTAAAGACACTTTCAAAAACAGAGCTCAATTGATCTGCATGCATAAAAAGCACATACGAGCCCATGCCGATATAAATAACGACAAATATCGGAATGATAAACGCTGAAATGTTACCTACTCTTTTTACTCCCCCAATGGCCGCATACATAACTAAACCAAGAAGAACGGGTGTTACAATCCATAATGGAATATTCGCGTTATAGGAAATGCTATGGGTAACAACGCTAAATTGATAAATTTCAACCCCATAAATGCAAAGTAAAAGTGCGGCTAAATTAGGAAAAAATAAGGTTTTAAAAACTCTTCTTAAATAATAGTGAGGGCCGCCCAAATAACCGGTCGGAGTCGCCACCCGGAATTTCATGGCTAGATAGACTTCGCCATATTTGACTAACATCCCTACAACCGCCGTTATCCAAATCCAGAAAAGAGCGCCCGGGCCTCCAATTTGCACCGCGGTACAAATTGAAACAATATTACCTACGCCAACACATCCCCCAATACTTGCAAAGAAAGCTTGTAAAGGATGAACGCCCTTACCTTCAGTGACGGGTTCCGTTAGAAAATCATAAAAAGTTTTTACAATTTCGGGAAATTTGCGGATTTGAAAAAATCTCGATTTAAAAGTTAGATAGATGCCAACCAACATCAGCGCTGGGAAGCCTACATAACTCCAAACGGCATTTTCAAAAAAAGATAATATATCTAAAAGGGTTTCAGTCATTTTTAATATAAATATTTTACACGAAGTAATCGTTGTTAGTCAATAAAAAGGAATTTTTCCAATAATAGTTATCTAATAGCCCATTTAAAGGGCGCTTTAAGATATGGTAAGCAACATATAAAGCTTCAATAGAAGCAAGTCCCCTGTCAGGTTCAACACACCCTGTTTGCACTCTAGGATAGGCTGTACGAATATGTCGAGGCAACGTCCTTTTCTTCCAAGGACCGAGTGATTCTACATGGCCCATCATTTTTTCAGCATAATTCCAAGTAGCATCCACTAATACAAGGCCTTGATTTTCATCCTTTTCACTCAATTCTTCACCCTCAAGAGACAGCAAACAGTATTGCTCTAAAAAGGGGAACAGTTCGTTAGGGTAACGAAAAAATTTAAAATCTGCTCTACCCTCTAACCCAGATAAACTACATTTTTTAAGATTTTCCTTGCGGTGACGCAAGATTAGGGTTGGCGGAAACGTTTGCATAATTAGGAGAAATTCCTATACGATACAAGACTAAGAACATTTATCGCAATTTCGAGGACTAAATCTATGGCTAATATTTGCGCATTTGCTTTTCTCCTCGCCTCTATCATTGTGCCCTTTGTGGCAGAGGCTGAATCAAGACTTCCTTGGATGACCAACTATGAATCGGCTGTCGCACAAGCGAAAGCTTCAAACAAACCATTACTGCTCTTTTTTACAGGGTCTGATTGGTGTGGTTGGTGTAAAAAGCTAGAAAACGAAGCTTTAAACACCGAGGAATTCTACAATCTTGCAGGAGATAAGTTTATCTTTGTAATGCTTGATTTTCCAATGAATAAACCGACCGATCCACGTATTCAGGAACAGAATAAGCGTCTACAACAGAAGTACGATATTAAAGGCTATCCAACGATTGTTATCTTATCTAAAGATGAACAACAAATCGGTTCTGTAGGCTATCGTCCGGGTGGTGGTGCTTCTTATGCCCAAAACCTCTTAAGAATGGTTAGCGATTTTTCTCAATACAAGCAAAAGGTCGCTGAAGCAGACAAAAATAAATTGTCTGCTCGTGAATTAAAAGGCGTTTATCTCAAGGCCTGTGAACTAGGGCGAGAGGATGAAATGCGCAAGCTCACTCTAATAGGGCTCAAATCGGAGGAAAAACCTTTTTTTTTGATAGAGCGCCTTCGTCTTCTTGGATCTGAAGGACAGATCCACGACGCGGAGGCACAAGCCTTAAAAAAAGAAATATTAGTATTAGACCCCCGAAATGACAAAGGCCTCCAATATGAGATGGCGGTCATCGAATTTGATGCCTTTTTAGATGAAATGGCTAAAGAAAACTATGGACCCGAAATAGCCATTGAACCCTTAGTCCGTTATATTGAGAAGTTTGGCACCACTGATCCCGACCATCTTTGGAAACTCCAAATGACCATTAGTCAAGTCTTTTTAGACAAAAATAAATATCCTCAAGCCTTGGAATATGCCCAAGCTTGCTACGAATCGGCCCCTACCACAGTAAAATCTGAAATAGCAACTGCTGTAAAAAACATTAAAAAAGAAATTAAATAGAATTAAAAAGATATATTTAGTATCCTTTTAGAATGTCAACACCCCCTATTCTTAGAGACCAGACCGGAGTAAAAGGCGACGACCTCGTTGCCATGGTAAATGCACGTGGTTTAGGCAAGCTTGCCAAGCACTTAGCCAAAGAATACCAAGAGCGCGAAGCGACTTGGGGCGTTAAACAAATTATTTTATCTCGAGACAATGTCGGCTTTCTTTCTGCCGTTCTTTCAGTTGTGAGATCGGTTATTGAAATTTTTAAAGTTACTTTTTTAAATTCTCCTAAAATAGCCAAATTATCCGAATCTACGAAATTTGTTGCCGTTGCCACTACCCCGCATGCGGCCCTCTCTGCCATCGAAAAAGCGAAGTATGTTTTAACTCATGGACTTAGAAAGCCTGAAAAAACGATTGATGCATCCTTAGACTTCGTAGCTGAATCCGGCAATGTTATTGAAGGGATTGGTTACGTTGGGGAAGCAACGATGGCGGTCGCTCCAAAAGCCGCATCCTTTTTAAAATTCTGCGGTCCTCTCGGCATTGCGGCCACTTTTATAAGTTTGATTAACTTACCCATTGATGCTAAAGGTGTTTTTAGAACTTTTGAAGCGATCGATAGTGTCGAAGCTGATAAATCTCCATATAAAGCAGCCTTCATTGAAAGATTTAAATTCAAAATTAGCTCCCACGTTCTTAATACTTCATCCACAATCATTTGCTTTGTGGCCTTTGCGATACTGTTTTTTGGCGCACCCTACTTTTTACTTCCTTCAGTTCTACTAATGGCACTTGGATTGACACTCAATTTAGCAAGAATAATAGTGGACTCATATGCCACCCAGCTCTTCCACGAACGACTTGCCCAGCTCACCAAAGAAGCCGCTGCCGCAGCCTGATCTTATTCAATTAACGCCTTCAGGACTCTTCTGTCCTCCAGGCGATTTTTATATAGACGCTTTTAAACCCGTTAAACTCAATTTAGTAACTCACGGCCATGCCGATCACGCTCGATATGGATCTTCTCATTATCTTTCATCAAAGTCTTCAGTTCCTCTTTTAAAGCATCGATTAGGTGATATCTCTATTGAAGGAATGGAATGGGGCGAAAAAAGAAAAATAGGCTCAACATGGGTCTCTTTTCATCCGGCTGGACACATTCTTGGCTCCGCTCAAATAAGAATAGAGCATGAAGATCGTATATGGGTATTTACCGGAGATTTTAAACGAGGTGCCGATCCTTCCTGTGAACCCTTTGAAATTGTTAAATGCGATACCCTATTAATGGAATCCACTTTTGGATTGCCCATTTACAAATGGGATTTCAATCCAAACGATATTCTTGATTGGTGGCATTCAAACAAAGAAGAAGCCTCGGTCATTTTTAGCTATTCACTTGGAAAGGCCCAACGGCTCTTAAGTTTAATCAATACAGATGAAACCATTTTAGTTCATGGTGCAATAGCATCCATTATTCCTTTATATGAAAATGCAGGAATAAAATTAGCAAAAACGGCTACCCTATCTGATTTTAAGAAAGCAGATCTTAAAAATCGTTTAATTCTAGCTCCTCCATCCGCATCCGGCTCTTTGTGGATGAGAAGATTTCCAGAATATAAAAGTGCACTTGCCTCGGGCTGGATGGCAGTAAGAGGCAATAAACGAAGACAAGGATACGATAAAGGATTTGTTTTATCTGATCATGCGCATTGGGATGAGCTTATTCAAACCGTAAAAGACACAGAAGCCCGCCGAATCATTACGACGCACGGATATAGCGATCAATTAGCTCAATATCTTTCCGAACAAGGCTATAAAGCAAAAAGCTTACACACTCCTTTTGAAGGAGATGAATTATGAATCATTTTGTACAGTTGATTCATTCACTTGATAATACCACATCTACTACACAAAAAACAGAAGCAATTTCTCATTATTTTTTAAACAATACCCCTGAAGACTGCGTTTGGGCCCTTTTTTATTTATCGGGCCGCAGAATGAAAAAACACATTAGTTCTCGAAAATTAAGTCAGTGGTTTTTGGAAGATAGTAAAATGGCGCCATGGCTTTACGAAGAATGTTATGCCAATGTTGGGGATACCGCAGAAACAATTAGTCTTCTCGTTCGCAATGATAATAATAAAACACTCGAAGGCACTCTTTTTGAATGGGTTGAAAAAATTAAAAAAGCAAACGACGCCACATTTAAAGAATGGTGGAAAGAACACGACGCTTCCTCCTTATTTATATTACACAAACTTGCAACGGGAGCGCTTCGTGTAGGAGCGTCGAAAATTTTAACGATCAAAGGACTTTCTCTTGCTCTAAACATCCCGTACGAGAAGATTTCTGAGCGTTTAATCGGTGAGTGGGAACCGACTGTTGAATTTTACGAGAATATTAAAAACCCAAGTCTTGGAAAAGGATTATTACCTTATCCCTTTTTCCTGGCCAATCCCATTGATGACAAAATTAAAGAAGGATCTATCGATCAATGGCAACTAGAATGGAAATGGGATGGAATTCGTGCAATGGCAGTCATCCGCAATCAAGAAAAAGGGCTTTGGTCTAGAGGGCAAGAATTAATATCTGATTCTTTTCCCGATTTAATTAATGATCTTCCAAATAAAGATGCAGTAATAGATGGGGAAATTATTCCCGTCCACGAAGGAAAAGTGCTTCCTTTCTTTGAACTACAAAAACGACTTAATAGAAAAAAAATATCTCCTAAATTACTAAAAAAGATACCCGTTATTTTTTTAGCGTATGATCTTCTTGAATTAGAACAAGTCGATTTACGCGGAGAGCCTCTTGTAGAAAGAAGAAAACTATTAGAAGAATACCCGATTCAAGCCTCTCCCCTCCTTCCTTTTAAAGATTGGAAAGACATAGATACTTACTTAGATCAAGCCGAGAAGGAAAATCGTGAAGGCTTAATGCTGAAAAGAAAAGATTCTGCCTATTTAGAAGGGAGAAAAACGGGTTATTGGTGGAAAATCAAATTAAAACCTAAATCTATCGATGCTGTTTTGATGTATGCCGAACCGGGCACAGGAAAAAGATCAGGTCTTTATACGGATTATACTTTTGGTGTCTGGCAAGAAAATGAGCTTGTGCCTATTGCTAAAGCATATTCTGGGCTAACTAATGAAGAGATTTCTCATTTAGACAAATGGATCCGAAAAAACACCACGGATAAATTTGGTCCCGTTAGACAAGTAAAACCTGAGCTTGTTTTTGAAATCGCATACGAGAGCAAACAGATATCTAAAAGACATAAAGCAGGGATTGCTCTTCGCTTTCCCCGAATTATAAGAGCAAGGCCCGACAAGCGGGCCGAAGAAGCTGATCAATTATCTAGTTTAAAAGAAAATTAAATCCGACAATACCCGCCTGGTTCCACATATTATCTCGTGATCCACGGAAATAGTGATAGCGAATATTCATAATAATCTTTGGGCATAAGCAAAAATTCATGCCTCCAAATACTTGCCAAGCAAAGCCCCTTTTATCGTGAATGAAATGAAAATCTTCAACGGAAAGGCTCACTTTTTGAATGGCGTAACCTGCACCTGCACCAATAAAGGGGGTAACATAGTTAAAATAATTAAAGTCGTAAATTAAATTGAATAGTAAAGAGTATTGTTGAATTTTACCTTTATCTTTAACTTGTAAAAGATCTAGGTCTTGAAACTGTAGATTTCTAATTTTATTAAACCGATAAGCAAACTCACCTTCAAATCTAAAACCATAGCAAAGACTTAACCCTGCATCAATGAGAGCGATAAAGCCCGGTTTAGTATGGTAATCGATGTCGTGATGTTTATAACGTACGTAGTTAAAGCCTGCTCCTATACCGAAGTAGTAGTTGTTGCTTTGAGTGACCGCTTGTAATTGCGTTGTAATTGCTGTTAGAACTAAGAAAATCGCTAAGATCTTTTTCATATTTTCCTACACATAAAAAAAAAGGGAGCTAAGGCATCTTAGCTCCCTCTCGGATAACTTATTTGACGCCATCCGACTCTTTAGAGCCGGAATGGTCTACAGATTAATAAAAATTGTAGTTTACGCCAAGAACAAGTGCATGATTGTCATGCTTTTCAACGCTCTTAAAGAATCTGTATTGTAGGTTAAGATCAACACAGTCATTAAGTGGGTATGCAACCCCAGCGATTAACTGCCACGCAAAGCCGTGGTGTCTTCTGTCACCGTTAGCTCTGATTTTCTTTTCAGAAGCATAACCGATACCAGCACCAACGAAAGGCTTAATGCACCAGCAATCTAAAGCATCGAAATCATAGATAACGTTTACGAGACCAGCATAAAGCTGATTGTTTCTATGTCTGCTGCTACCGCCGTCAAAATTTCTTCTAACACGGTTGTTTCTGTACGAGAATTCGAGTTCGGCTCTGAAACCATTGCACCATTTATAACCAGCATCAAGACCAAGCACATAGCCGGTTTTATATTTGTGGTTGTGGTGCGCATTAGTTGCCCAGTTGATACCGCCGAAGCCGCCAGCATAGAAGTTGTCGGCTTGGACACCCGTAGTGGCCACAAGACCGACTAAGGAAGCCATCAGACAGATGAATTTTTTCATGTCGACATCCATATTTTAGTGGTTAAGGTTCTCTCCTCAAAATTAAGAGAGGATGTAGTTTTACTACACATGACCCTTTTTTCTCAAATCGAATAAATTCTCGTCAAGCCTCGTTTTACAAAAGAGTCTGATTTTTAACCAAAAACGTCTCAAACAAAGAGGCTCCACTTTATATTACAGCTTGATTTTAGGAGTCGATCTCTATGATAATCAATAACATGAACTTAATGAAGAAAACCTGATAAATTTTAATATTCTATTCATGAAAAAAATTATAGATTGGTTAAAAAAAAACGAAATTAATCCATATCCTTTTCAAAAAGAAGCATTCGAAACGTTTCAATCGGATAAAAGTGGGTTAATCATAAGCTCAACAGGATCAGGTAAAACCTACGCGGCTTTTTTGCCGCAACTAACTAATATTAAAAAGGATGAAGGCCTTCAACTTTTATATATCACCCCATTAAGAGCGCTAAGCGGTAATTTATTAGAGCCTCTATTAAAGCCTATTTCAGAAATGAATTTGGATTTAAATGTTGAAATAAGAACTTCAGACACAAGTACTAAGCAAAAACTTCGGCAAAGAAAAAAAATGCCGGAAATCTTAATAACTACCCCCGAAAGTTTATCAATATTACTTAGTTATCCTGAAACCGCTCCTCTCTTTTCAAATTTAAAAAGTGTAATTGTTGATGAATGGCACGAGCTTTGGCAGTCCAAAAGAGGTACGCTATTACTTTTAACTCTTTCTCTTCTTCCTAAGCATCAAAGAATTGGACTTTCAGCCACTATCGGCAATCCAAAAGAGGCGTTGATTGCGCTTACAGGCGAAAATGGCGTGCTTATTCAGGCTCCATTCGAGAAAAAACTAAAAATTAATGTTCTGAGCCCTAAACATTTAGGTGAATTGCCATGGAGTGGAAGAACAGGCCTCAAGTTTGCTAAAAAAATTTCAGATAATCTATCTGCCTCAAAATCAACAATAATCTTCGTAAATACCCGTGCACAAGCTGAGAAATGGTTCGAGGCCCTTTTGATCGAAAAATCGAACGAAGAAGCCCTTCTAAAACATCATCATGGTTCTCTTGAATCTTCATTTAGACAAGAAGCTGAAGAAGGCCTTAAAACGGGAAAAGTTCGATGGGTCATAGCCACAAGCTCTTTAGACTTGGGTGTTGACTTTCCATTAGTCGAAGAAGTTATTCAAATTGCTTCTCCTAAGACAGTTAGAAGAATGATTCAAAGAGGTGGACGAGCCAAACACTCGCCCGGAAATAACAGCCCCCTCTTTATTTTACCTACTAACCCTTTCGATGTCCTTGAAATTGAAGGATTAATCTTTCAATACGAAAAAGAAATCGTGGAAAAGGTTAAAAGCCCTTCTTTAAGCTTTGATGTTTTAATCCAACACTTAATTGCGACTTCCATCAGCCATCCTTTCGAATATCAGGAAACTTATAAAAGAATTAAATCGGTATATCCTTTCAAAAAACTTACAGAAGACGAATTTGCAAACGTTATTCAATTCCTTATTTCAGGAGGTAGGGCATTAAAAAAATATCCTGAATATCACAAATTAATTTTAGAGAACGGAAAATATACTTTTCACAACATTAAGAAAGCGGGCTTTGCAAGATTGCAGATGGGTGTAATTCCTTCTGAGACCAGCATCACCGTCCAACTTCAAAGAGGCAAAAAACTCGGAACGGTAGATGAAAAGTTTATCGCACGTATTCCTAAAGGATATGCTTTTCAAATAGCGGGACGATGGGTAGAACTTCTTAGTTTAGTAGAAGATAAAGCGGTTGTGAAAATAAGCACGAAAACACCAAATCCCCTATCCGTTTGGCAAGGAAGTGCAATGCCTCTTGAAAGTGATCTTACCGAAACCATCCACAATGAATTGAAAACTTTTCAATCCCCCATCGCAAAAGAGATTATAAAGATCCAAGAAAAAGTTTCATTGGTTCCAAAACCTCATCAATATCTGTTTGAAAGGGCAAAAACAAAGGAAGGCTCACATTTATTTTTCTATCCTTTTAAAAACAGAAAAATACATATGGGTTTATGCTCGTTGTTCTCTTATCGACTCACAAAAATGCAAAAAAGCACTTTTCTTTCTTGCGTTAATGATTTCGGTCTTGAAATCCTTTCTCCAAAGCCATTCAAAGTTGATTATGCCGAACTGTTATCAACCGAAAATTTAGAAGAAGATCTTTTTGCTTCGGTTAATTTATCAGCTGTTGCTGAAAGAAAATTCCGCGATATCGCAAATATAGGCGGATTACTCGTTAAAGGATATCCGGGAAAACGAAAAACAGTTAGACAGCTACAAATAAGCAGCCATACTCTTTTTGAAGTTTTAAAAAGCTATGACCCTGATAATATTTTATTGAAGCAGGCCTTTCAAGAAGCTCTTAATGAAGAATTTCATTTAGATGAACTAAGAGATTTTTTAAAAAAAGCAAAAGATAACTGGATTGTAAAAGAATTAAAAAACTTATCTCCTTTTTCGCTGCCATTATATCTTGAGGCAACAACACATGAGATGAGCTCTGAATCAATCGACGAACGAATCGATCGCATAACTCAAGAGTGGACATGAAAATCGACATTTTAAATGAGACCTTCGAAATCACCCATCATAAGATTGTCAGATGGCCAAAAGAGAAATTATTGTTTTGCGCCGACCTTCATTTGGGCAGAGAAATCGTGCATCAAAAAAGAGGCCTGAGGCTGCCCTACGGATCTATGGAAAGCGATTTAGAAAGACTTAAATCCCTAATCCAACATGAAGAGCGATTAATAATTGTTGGGGATTTTATTCATCATGGAATAGCTCTAACTGATTCAATTGTAGAAATAATTGAAAAATGGATCGATGGTTTATCGATTCAAGTCGATTTAGTAATCGGAAATCACGACCGAGCCTTAAGAAAGAAACTCCCCTCTTCTTGGAAGCTTTCAATCCAAGATGAACTTGAAATCGGTCGATTTTTATTTTGCCACGAACCCCAAACAAGAGAAAAATTTGTATGGGCGGGGCATGTTCATCCAATGTTTCAAATTTCTCATGGAAGTGAATCGATCAGACTCCCCTGTTACTATATTGAAAAACAATATGGAATCATTCCCGCTTTTGGATCTATGACGGGAGGACACCTTATGAAAAGTTCCTCCACTTCACAAATCTTTGCAGTGACCGATCAAAGAGTCAGAACCATGATGGCTACCCCTGCGATCAATAGAAAGGCTATTGCAAACCCTTCTCCGAAAAAAGGAATCACTCGCGCTCTATAGCCTTTAAGAGCCATCAAAGCAGGCAATAAACCGAATAAAACGATGGCGGCAAAACTTCCTGCAAAGTTAAGTGCCTTTAAAAATATGTCCGGATTGTAGGCTGCAACAATAGTGGGTGGAATAATGACAGTAAGTGCCATTAATGCTCGTTTTACATATCCCTTAAAGTGAAGTTGATCCAATAAAAAATCGTGTGTCGATAAAGCATTTCCTATGAAAGAAGTGGTTACGGCAAAGAAAGCAAATGCACTCATCACCATAAGAACAATATTTTCGCCTCCTATTTGGGCAAATAACTCTTCGACAGTTTTGAAGTTTTGACTTTTATCGGCAATCAAACCCAGAACAATAAACTCCCACAATAAATAAATAGAAAGAGGAATAAGTGATCCAAAAAGGATAGCGAGCCTTAATTTTTTTACATCGCGATCTAAATACCTGACTAAGCTTGGAATTAAGTTATGGAAACCAAAACAGACTATCAAAATAGGTAAAATGGGAATCGTTTCAAAGAAATCGCCTCCCTTTAAATTTTCTAAGTTTACTGCTGGAAGTCCAAAAATTAATAAGGCCAAATAGCTAAGACCTAAACCGGCCATTAAGAAGCGATTGAAATAATCGAGTGCGTAAGTGCCTTGCACCATTCCGATAAACAAGATCGTTAAAAAAACCATTATCCCAATTAAGGGTGTGATAGGAAGGAATGTGGCAATTAGAGGGCCTATAACGGTCGCGTATGCGGTCATTAGTGCATACATTAGAAAGAGCATCAGTAAAAGCGTTATCGCCTCACCAAGCTTCCCAAAATAAGTTCTTGCCATTTCGGCCATATTTGTTTCATTGGGAAATCGCAAACAAACTTCTAATAGAACTAAAGCTGCAAGAGTCATAAAAACCCACGCGAAACAAAAAGAAACTAATGTGGGTCCAAATCCTGCTTTAATTGTCGTCAATGGCATGCCTAGCATTCCCGCTCCAATTGCACAACCTGCAATTAAAAGAGAGGCGCCTAAAACTGATCCTTTTTTCATATAACCCCTGTAAGCATGTAATGCTATAGCATTACACACTTACGGGCAAGAAATTTATTTGTGATGACCGCCGCCGTGGTGGCCGCCGCTATGATGATGACTGCTGTGATGGTGGTTATGAGAATCGTGATGATCATGGTGATGAGGATTTGTATGACGGTTATATCTTCTATGATCGTGCCAGTGGTGGTTCCAATTATTGTTATTATGCCAACGCCAATTGCCATCACCGTGATGGCCATTATAATAGCGATTCCAGTGATCATTCCAGTGGTGGTTCCAATAATTATCCCATGAACCATCCCATCCTTCAATGCCGGCGTAGACCGGTTCATTGTTTACATAATAGTAGCCGGCTTTATTGACCCAATGACCGCCATTCCAAACGTATCTTTCACCTAAATCGGGAAAGAATACGGAAGCATTTTCGCCACCTGCTACATTAACACTAACACTTGAGCCGTTTAGCGTAGCTTTTTGCTCCGTCATTTGGCCGTTCTTATCTAAGACAATCGCATCCAGCTGGGTTGTGCCTTTTGGCAAATCAGAATAGTCCGTTGTTTTTATTTGCACTTCTTCGCAGAAAAGAGAAGCGCAGATTGTAAGCGCACTTAAAAGTTTTTTCATAATTATCTCCTCCTACTCTGATAAAATAATTTTTTTAACAAATCAAGATTTAAGCATCGAAGAAGCTTTCCCGTACCGTCCCGTTTCCCCTCAAATGTTAGTAATACCGATATTATTTTTTTACCACTGAGCACACTGAGACCACAGAGAAAAAATGAGAGCAGTGAGTAAGCATAAATTCTCACTGCTCTCATAAAATCTCAGTGCTCTCAGTGTGCTCAGTGGTAAAATATTTTAAGTTTGAAGGAAAATGGGCATGATTATTTGAGTGTGCGGGCGAGAATTTTAGTTTTCTCGGGGATTTGATGAACAATAACATTATGACCGAGTGTCTCGTCGAAGAAGATCCCATTCATGGAGTTAAGAGATCTAACGGCGTCGATAAAGAAAGCTTCCTTACCATGCTCGTCGCGCTCCGGGAGGACAAACTTGTAGCCGCAGTTGAGCGGGATGAACCCTTCGATATTTTTCCATCCCCATTTCATTGCGGATTCTAGGGTGGGGAACGGTTCAGATATATTCTCCCAAATGAACTGCTTATTCTCATTCTCAATTAGTTTTATAAGCTGATTATGGGAGTAAGCTAAATGAATAATCTTCATACACTCTTTCCTTTATCATTCGATCCATAAAAGTACTCACGAAAAATAATATAGAGTCCCCCCAAAATGAAAAGGATCGGACCGAGAATTTTCCAATCTATGTTAAATAGGGTAAGTAAAAATGAGCCCACAAGTAGAGTTGTAGATAAAGCAAAGTCAAAATAGCGCTCTGTTAAAAATTGACGAGTACCTAAAAAAGCCCAGATTGCTAATAAAATCCCTGGCCACCAAGCATTTAAGTAAAATAATATCCCCAAAAAAATTAGAAGAACTCCTGTAGAAATAGCTTCTGCACGTTTCTTTGTTACAACCATTGCTTTTACCTCAGTAAGTCTAATATATTAATAGTTGTGATAAAAAACATCCCCGACCCACAACGAGTCCATTCGATTACCTGCTTTAATTGTCAGAACACTTTTATAATCAGTCACTTAAAAACTAGCCCCGCCTATTGCACGGTGTGTGGAGCTTCTTTAACGACGGAATACTCTGAAGAAAAGTCCCTATCAATGGTTGAAGGCCTTAAGCCTGAAAAAGAAGCGATTCAGTTTTCGATAGGTGCCTACCAAATTCTTTCAAGTATTGGTAAAGGGGGCATGGGTGAAGTTTTTCTAGCATATGATACGGGTACGGGGCGCAAACTTGCTCTTAAAAAAATACGAAACGATCTCCTTAAACATGCCATAATAAAGGGAAGATTTTTAAGAGAAGCAAGAATCACCTGTCAACTTACACATCCGGGGATAATTCCCATCTACGGCATTTTTTCTGAAGGAAATGAAATTTACTACACAATGCCCTATGTAGAGGGAGAAAATTTAAAGCAGATTCTGCGAAAAGGACGTAAAAAAGAAAAAGCAGGAGATAAAAGTGAAGCCACCTCTATCGCTGCTTTAATTCGTATTTTTACCGATATTTGCCAAGCGGTTGCTTACGCCCATTCTAAAAACGTACTCCATCGTGATTTAAAGCCTGAAAATGTCATTGTCGGCCCTTACGGAGAAGTGATGATTCTCGACTGGGGACTTGCAAAATTGATGGAGATGAAAGAAGACGACTTACCTACTAACAACTCAAGCGGAACAAGGACAGGTAAAATCGTTGGAACCCTATCTTACTTGGCTCCTGAAAGGGCGCTTGGCGCAGAAGCTTCCGTTAAAAGCGATATTTATGCTCTTGGAGTGATCTTATATCAATTATTGACGCTGAAAATGCCCTTCCACCGTCCATCATTAAGGGATTTTAGAAAAAATTTACCCATTGAAAAAATTATAAATCCAAACGAAGCCGCGCCCTATAGGGAAGTGCCTGAAATATTATCGAGAATATGCTTGAAAATGCTTGAGCGTGAGCCCTCCAAGCGATATGAAACGGTCGAGAAAGTCATATATGATCTTAATACCTACTTGGAAGGCCGAGCTGAGTTTACATTAAGTGCTGAACTGAAAGTTGAAAATAAAAACGATTGGCAATTTCAAGAAAATGTCTTAATGGCTGAGCAAGTTGTGATCACCAGAGGTCTAGAGCTATCTAACTGGGTAAGCCTCATGATTTCAAAGCAGTCGTTCACTGAAAATTTAAAGTTGGAAGTGACTTTTAAAATTGGCGATAACTGCCAAGGACTCGGATTTTTACTTAATATTCCCGAAGCAGATGAACGAGAAAGCCCTACAGAGGGGCTATTAGTGTGGCTTAGAGCCAAAGGGGAAGAGCCTACAAAAATCATACGTTCAAATGTTGAAGTCATTACGGCACCGGATAGAAAACTTGAGGCCGGAAAACTCTATGAGCTTAAAATTGAAAAGATTGATAAGTCGCTAAATGTTTGGCTAAATCATGAACTAGAACTGACTTATGTTAGCCACATGCCTATCAGAGGCACCCATGTGGGTTTTTTATCACGCGATTTTGATTTTGCAATAGATCGATTTAATGTTTACGAGGGCAGCCAAAACGTGATGATTAGCTGTTTAAGTGTACCTGACGCCTTTCTTTCCAACAAAAACTATAATAAAGCGTTAACGGAATATCGAAGAATCGCCTACAGTTTTCCCGGCCGATTAGAAGGAAGGCAAGCGGCTTTTCAGGCAGGTGTCACCTATATTGAAGAGGCAATTGACACTCAAAATCCCCACAAATTTGAACTTGCTTTAGAAGAGTTTGAAAAACTTAAGAAAACGCCCGGCGCTCCCCTCGAATATCTTGGAAAAGCTTTAGTCTATCACGCTTTGAATGAACCTGAGGAAGAGCTGAAATGTTACGAGCTTACTCTAAGGCGAGATCCCCACCATCCTTTAAATTCGATCTTAGAAGAACAAATTCTCTTTAGAACGTACGAGACGCTCTCTACTGATCGCAAAAGTGCTTATGCCTTTCTATTGCTCATCTTACAGTATCTACCAAAACTTGCTGAAGGACATACCGTAAAAAGAATTCTTGCGAATGTCGTTAAGCATGCAGAACCCCTCTATTTCTTTGAATGGACCAAAGAATTACGGCATAATCGTTATGCCATCGCTCTCTTTCTTGCCTTCTGGCTAAATCGCCCTTTTACTATTTATGAAATCCTTGAAGCTTTAGAAGGCGAACATCCCCTTCTTATACAGAACGGTTTATTTGCCTTACAGCTGATGGATCCGGATCTATTCAAAGATGTCCAAGAGAAAAAAGGTTTTAAATTGGATCCCAGTCACTCTCAAGAAAGAGAACTCATTTTTAACCTGGGTCAATTCATTGATAAAAATGAGCCTGATAAAGTTCTAGAAGAGCTAAAATCCGATATTTTAAGCGTTCCATTAAGCTGTCTAAAGATTCAGGCTACTCTGTTAAAACAGGAATTTGAAAAAGCCGGTAAAGAATTGTATCACTATCCTTTAGAGTGGCACACGAAAGAAACAACCCTTTTACCTTTTCTATATGGGGTTTGGCTTTATGAAACCGAAGGCAGAGACCTTGCGCTTATTCATTTCAACGGGATTGCCGAAACCGCTTTTCCCCGCACATGGACCTTAGGGAGCTTATCATTATCAGGACGACTTCCCGATTCTTGGTTTGAAAGAGCGTTTTGGTGGGAAAAACATGAGCTTGAAAGACAGCTTCTATTTTTTAAAAGAGTGAC
>JAGVJG010000013.1 GCA_020051235.1 Parachlamydiales bacterium
GGCATTTATCGATCGATTATAAAGGTCTTCCCTGTAGCTGCGGCTCTATTGGATGTCTTGAAACGGTAGCAGCCGGCTGGGGCCTTGCTAAGCGCGCTAACGTAGAAGAAGCAAAAACACTCTTTGAAAAAGGCCCTTCCCCCTTACTTGATGAAGCAATGCTAGGACTTGCTTTTGGGATTAAAGGCTTAGTAAACACTTTCAACCCTCAAGCCATTATAGTGGGTGGGGGATTACTAAATGGGTATGAAAAAGTATATCCTGACTTTCTCTCTCAACTAGAAAAAAAAGCAAAAGAACTGGCTTTAGATGCCATGAACTTTAAGATCATTAAATCGTCGCTTGGAGAATTTGCAGGCGTGCGGGGCGCTGCCCGCTACGCCATAGACTCCACTATCTCGGCTGAGTAGCAGCAGGGACAGCGGCCGGTTGAGCAGCCGGCTGTGCAGCAGGCTGATTCACATATTTAGGTCTTTCTTGCTCTACAATTGCTTGTAATTGGGCTAAATCGCTGGCTGTAATCATCTCTTTTTTAAACATCGCAAGTAAAGCCTGTCTAACAAGTGGACTTTGAACCGAAGGGGTGTTGTAGAAATTTGCATATAATGTCTTCTTTACCCCGAGCATGGTATTTGCGTTTTCAAAACGAAATACGTTTGCGTCCGGCGTAACCACATCTCGTCTTTCGATTGTTTTAGCAAGATCATTAACCAATTGCGTCTGCTTTTGAATTTCAGATTGCAATTGGGAATAAAAATTTTGAAGATCTTGGCTATTATCTTGCTGATAAGCGGGGCCCCCGCCTGGAACGGCCGTTAGACTTGCCACGGCCAAAAAGGCTGATAAAAGTAAATATCTCACAGAAGCCTCCTTAAAATTGTAAAATTTTTTTAACGAAATTAAGAATTAAAAGAAATCTCTCTCTTTGATATTATCTCCCTATGTCCATTTTTCAACTCGCACTTATATTCTTTTTGGTAACCAATCCTATTGGTAATACCCCTACTATTTTAGCGCTTACAAAAGATTACACCTTCGATCAGCAGCGATGGATACTATTTAGAGAAGGGGTCTTTTCTCTTATTATCGCTCTTTTCTACCAATATTGCGGTGAAATTTTTCTTGGAATGCTAAAGATTGATAATTATGCCCTTACTCTCACTGGGGGAATCCTACTCTTTTTAGTCGCTTTAAAGATGGTTTTCGTAAAGTCTGAAGCCAATAGCGGCTCGGAAGTCAAGCAAGAACCCTTTATCGTGCCTATAGCCACTCCCCTTCTTTCGGGTCCCGGGTTAATGACCATTATCTTAATTAATGCAAAGCTTGAGCAAAGTAACTTTAAAGTCACAATTGCGATCCTTATAGCTTTTGCCGGGGTAATTGGAATTATGATTGTAGCTCCCTATCTTCAAAGAATCATTGGAAGAAGAGGACTACTCGCGTTAGAACAAGTAATGGGTATGGTTCTTGGGCTTATTGCTATGGAAATGGTAGTAAAAGGCTCTCATCTTTTCGTCGATACACTATAAGGTAATAGAATATGGAATGGTATACGATCGCTTTTATTCTTTTTTTAATTATGGACCCATTAGGGAATATTTCTTCCTTTCTTGGTCTAGTTAAAGAAATACCCAGAAAAGAAGTTAGCAAAATTGTCATAAGGGAGATGTTAATCGCTCTTTCAATCATGCTTCTTTTCAATTTCATCGGTGAATACCTTTTCGATTTACTTCACGTTTCGGAAAAAACGGTTCGCATCACAGGAGCGGTTATTCTGTTTTTAAGCGCGATCAAAATCCTATTTCCTACTATCGACTCTCCAAGAAACAATTTACCTCCGGGCGAGCCCTACATCGTTCCTTTAGCGGTTCCTTTAATTGCAAGCCCCGCTCTTTTGGCAATGATCATGCTTTTTGCACACATTGTTCCTAACATCTCCCTCATGTTAATGGCTATCTTATCTGCGTGGCTTGCTTCAAGCTTCCTTCTTTTAAATGCAAATCGCATTCAAAAAGTTTTAGGGGCAAACGGGCTTGTAGCTATCGAAAGATTAATGGGAATGATATTAGTTCTTATCGCGATCCAGAAGTTCCTAGAAGGAATTCAGCTGTTTGTTAAATCGTGCAAACTAGGCTAAAAATTACCTTTGCTTATGATGGCACCCGATATTTTGGTTGGCAAAAAACCAAAACGGGGCCTTCTATACAAGCAGAGATTGAAAAAGCTTTATCGACAATCCTTCAACATCCCGTAAAAGTAGAAGGCGCAAGCCGAACCGATCGCGGCGTTCATGCGCTTGGGCAAGTGGCCCATTTTGACGTTAATCAATTTCCAAAACGGCTAGCCCATTCGCTTAATCAATTATTACCTGACGATATTCAGGTAGTCGAGCTCGTTGAAGTAAATCCGCAATTCCACGCTACCTTAGACAATAGCTCAAAAACTTATCGCTACGAACTTTCTACAGCCCGTTATCAATCTCCTTTTAAACGTCTATATCAATGGCACTACCCTTACGATTTGAATATCGATAAAATGCAAAAGGCGTGCGAAAAACTAAAAGGCTGTAAAAGTTTTAAGGCGCTAACCAATCAAAAGAAAAACGAAACCTACACGAGTTATATTCGTGATCTCACACAGTTTTCATTAAGATCAGAGGATTCCCATTTCACCTTTATTTTAGAAGGAAATCACTTCCTATATAAAATGGCGAGAAACCTTGTGGGCCTAGTTGTCTATATAGGTCGAGGAAAAATTGAAATCGAAGAGTTAGACGCCATTCTTAATTCTGAAGATCGTAAGTTAGCAGGCATAACCGCACCCGCTCACGGACTCTTTCTTGATAAAGTTAAGTTTTAGAATTCTTTTTATGAGCAATCCATTCAAAAAAGAACAGAACCGCCATCCCGAAAACAAAAAACAGAATCGATATAAAAAAGTTCGAATCGATTGTAGGAAGGATGGGCTCGATCACCGATAATGCGGGTGACTCAGCGAGTTTTAAGGGATTGTATTTAAACTCATAAGACCAAAAAGGCCACACCGATTGCATAGCCCCAACCATAAATCCGGTTAAAAGCGCGATGGTAAAAGCGTGATAACGGGTCAACAGCCAGCCAATTACGCGCGAAAATAAAATGGCTCCAAAGAATATGCCTATTCCCATAGAAAATAAGAGCATAAACGCATCGAGATCAAAGCTAAAATGGCGTAGAGATCTGCCAAGATCCGCAAGAGCGGCGATGGCGGTACCATACATTCCCAATACGTTTAGCAAATAGCTTCCTGATATACCGGGAAGAAGCATCGCGGAAATCGCGATCATTCCACAAACGATTGCCCACAAGTTTAATCGAGGGGTAGCAGCTATTATGGCTTTTTCTTTGATGGAAGACTTTACACCGTTTTCATACAACACGGTTGAATCATTAACCCAGCCCTTCGCAAGCATAACTTCCAATTGAGACTGAGAAACATTTTGAAGGATACCGTTTTTATAATTTGCAGCCGGTTCACTTAAAGCCATTTCAACATCATAATGGGGCTCAAAAGATAGCTTGAGCAAGCTGGGATCAGTTAATTTATAAGCAATCAAAGCTCCAATCAAAAGCGCGATCACTTCTTTAAATCCCCAGGCCTTCATCTGACGGGCAAGATAAATAACCGAACCCGTAATTAATCCGGTAAAAGTGGCGTATAAATAGATGCGATAATCGGGCTGCTTCAATAAATAATCAAAAACAGCGGCAAAGCTTAAAAATGAAAGGGCTATCCCGCTTATCAAGCAGCCTAAAAATTGCCAGGCAATCTTACTGGGTGCGTGAAATTTAATGCTTCGAATGGCGCCAATAAGTTCTTCGTAAATTCCTAGAATAAAAGCGACAGTTCCCCCCGATATCCCGGGAATGACATCCATTGCTCCCATCATAAGGCCGCAAAGGAAAATCCAAACTGCATGTGCCTTAGATGTAATTGGAACTGCTTTTGTGCCGAAGGTCATACGAGTTCAAACATTCTCGCCACAAACCAAGCAATACCAAGCATCAAACCAAATGCAGAAACCCATATGACCGTCGGAATTCCCTTCACTCTTGCTCCGGGATTTCCACGCATTTCAAGTGTTCCTATTCCATAGGCAAACTCATGAGCATTTGTGCCATTAAAAAGTTCGGGATTTTTCTTAACCAAATCCTCCCCATCTAAACCTAAAAAACCGGCATATTGCTTGACAAATCCTTGTGCATATATCGGAGAAATGAGTTTAGCATAATCCCCCTCTTCAATTGCTTGAAGGTAGTTCATTCTTATCGACGTCGCACTCTCTACTTCTTTCAAAGAAATATTGAGTTCTTTGCGGCGCCTTTTGAATATTTCCCCTAGGCTAAAGCTTTCTTCTTCCGTCATAACTTGGGTCCTTGTATCATTTAGTTATAATCTATAGCCCAATAAACATGAATCCGTTTGTCGCAGAACTAACACCGGAAAAAGAAAAAAAGCTAATTGCTTATTTAAAAGAGAATGATTTTGAATTCTCTTCCCCTCCCCATACTAAATTCGCCGCGAAGAAAACGGGCCTATCCGTTACTTTGTATCTATCGGGCAAACTTGTGGTGCAAGGCAAAGAGGCTAAGTCCTTTATCGAATTTTTCATCGAACCTGAGATTACTCAATCCTTTGGAAACCAAGAAAATTATTTTCCCCATATCGGTATTGATGAATCGGGCAAAGGCGATTTTTTTGGCCCCCTTTGTGTAGCGGGTGTCTTTGCTGATGAAAAAGGCATCTATGACTTGAAGGAATGGGGTGTCCGAGATTCGAAAAAGCTCGGAGACAAAGAAATTCATCGTTTAGCCACAAAAATTAAATCCCTCCCCCATCACATCGTAATTATTAACCCGACCAAATATAACGAAATCTATCCGAAGTTCGGCAACTTAAACTCGCTTTTGGCTTGGGGCCATGCGACGGCGATAGAAGCTTTAATCGCTAAAACAGGTTGTTCTAAAGTGATTATTGATCAGTTTGCGAATGAACAAGTGGTTCTTGGCGCTTTAAGAAGAAAAGGATTAAAGCCCGACCTTGACCAACGACACCGAGGTGAAGAAGACTTAGTAGTAGCCGCTGCCTCTATCCTTGCGCGGGATACTTTTGTAAGAGGACTTAAAGCCTTAAGTGATAAAGTAGGACTTGAACTGCCTAAGGGAGCTTCAAGTCTTACCGTTCAAATAGGGAAGCAGTTAAAACAAAGATCTCCCGAACTCCTTCATACCGTTGCTAAACTTCATTTCAAAACCCTTGACCAAATCGAAGGGAAATCATAAAAAATGATTTACATGGAGTTGTTATGTCAAATAAAACCCTTTATTTTTTGATTGGCCTAGTTGTTTTTGGAATACTTTTACTATTTGGTGTAAATTTACTTAACCGTTTTAATATATCCCTTCCGGGTAGCGGCACTGAAAATACACCCTCCAATGCACAGCAATTAAAAATCAACAAAGCTCAAGTCAAGGCGATCGCAGTTGAAAAAGAAGGCAAAATCTACAATCTGAATATGAAACAGCAAACAGATGCCCTCACCTTTTTAGACCGTGCCGAGCCGGTTGATAAAAAAGATTATCCTGAAAAAGATCCTAATATCGGTTTCAACCGAATCATTATTTATCGCTATAATCTTCCCGATATCGTTTTAACTCCTATCGCCTATGAAAGAAGAAACTTGGTTTTTGAAACACCTATTTTAGGAAACCAATCGTATATGATGGAGTTTAGCGGCGGCGAATTTACGAACTTGATTCAAAAAGCCACAGAACAATAAATTGGTTGGATGCTTCGCGAAATTCGTCTAGAGAATTTAGTTTTGGTCGAAAAAGCGGCCATCCCTTTTAAACCCGGCTTAAATATCATTTCCGGCGAAACGGGCGCCGGCAAAAGCGCTCTTTTACATGCATTAAAGCTTCTTTCAGGAGAAAAAGGGTCTTCCGACTGGATTAAGCACGGAGAAAGTAAGGCTTCCGTAGAAGCGGTATTTATCGCTCCCAATTTAATCCCCTACTTAGAATCCATTGGAATTGAAGCGGACGAAGTCTTGACTATTCGAAGAGAACTAAATTCAAGCGGCAAAAGTCGCTGCTTTGTTAACGATGAACTCGTTAATTTGACGACGCTAAAGACGCTTTCTTCTGAGCTTATGGATATTGCAAGTCAACATGCCACCACTAAACTCCTCGACACCCATTTTCATAGAAGTTTAGTCGACATCTATGCTGATTTAGTGCCTTCCGTTAGAAAGCTCGCTTCTGATTTCGATGAAAACGAACGATTAAAAAGAAATCTTCGTGAGTTCATAGAAACCAGTCAAAAACGAGAAAGGGAAACGGAATCTCTCAAAAGAGAAATAGAAGAAATTGATAACGCAAAATGGAAAGAGGGAGAAGAGGAAGAGCTTTTTAAAGAGTATGAGATTTTATCTTCCGCTCAAGAAAGATGCGAACATGCAAATAATATAATTAATCTTCTTCCTTCGTTTAATAAGATCAAAAGTGAATTGGAACATCTTCAAAAACTCGATCCGAGTCTTAGCGATCTTACAAAAACCGGGTCAAGCTCCCTTCTAGAATTAGAAGAAATTAAATTCGAATTAACGAAATATCTGAATAGCTCTCACGAATCTCCCGAGCGTCATCAAGAAATAGAAAATCGATTAAAGAAACTCGACAGTTTGAAAAAAAGGTACGGAGCTTCGCTTGTTGAGGTCTTCGCTTATAAACAACAAGCGACAGCAAAACTAGAAGAACTTGAACAAGCCGAAGAGAAGATCGAAGAACTTCAGTTAAAAATTAAAAACTTAGAATCATCCCTTCTTGAACAATCTTCACGCATTAAACAAGAAAGAGAAAAGGCCAAGAAACATCTTGAACTGGCCATGCAAAAGGAGCTTTCTTTTTTAAACTTGCCCGACTCTAAATTTGAAGTTGAGTTAATGACCGTGCCCCTCCACCGATTCGGAACAGAAACGATTGCTTTTAGCTTTACTCCCAATAAAGGGGGCAAAAAGATTTACATTGCGGAAGGCGCCTCGGGGGGCGAACTTAATCGTCTCCTCCTTGCTCTAAAATCCATTTTAGCCGGCAAAGAAGGCATTGCAACTTTAGTCTTTGATGAAATCGATGCGAATATCGGCGGAGCCACCGCCGTCAAGATTGGCGAACGCTTAAAAACGTTAGGCGAGCAAATTCAAGTCATCACCATTACCCACTTTTCTCAAGTGGCTCAGTTTGCCGACCACCATTTACGAGTCTTCAAACAAGAGACCAAAGGTGAAATTCAAACCTTTATCGAATGCCTGACACAAGATTCTCGCTCTTCCGAGCTCGAACGCATGGTCGGACGTCAATAATCAATGCTTTCTACAATACTGGGATATAAACTTCCAAACTTCCCCTACTAAATTTGGATTTAAGCGCGCTTCTGATAATACGTTATTGCGCATTTCACCTTCCCTTGGAGGATATAACCTATCAAAATCAGAGATAAAGCTTTTCATCATATCAGAAGAACTATAAGGTCCATTAAGACGTGTATTATACAGAATTCTAAAATCAACATTCTCATTAATGAAACGTTTAAATCCATTGTAGTAATCAACATCCAGGCAATATTTAGCTGTAAAAACAACCGTAAATAGAGTTTCTTCCAATCTTTCAGGACGCTCTGCTTTTTCTAGCCAATCTTTTATTATCTCAAAATTCAATGCATTATTTTCAGCTACATCTCTGAGTTCATACATCCTATCAAGCAATAGTTGCTGATCATTTGTTAGGTTTTTCAAGGCGGGTTTGCTGTATTTGCAAGTGGACTGTATAAAATGAGTCATATTGAAATAACTATAATCGGCTAAAATAGTTTTTAATGTTTGCTCATAAGAGACTGAATGGTTTATTGCCTCAACGATTTCACGCGGATGAAAACGGTAATTTAAGGCGCGTAACACTTTCAAAGCCTTAAAAAATTTTTTGCATCCTTCAAATTTAGATTTATATTGATTTTCATCAAGCTCGGATAGAAGGTATCTATCGTATTTTGATAAAGGTTGATCTATTTTTTGCTGCCAATAAAATAGATATATTTGATTGAAGAAGTAGTTGTCTTTGGGAAATACTCTAACATCAAAAAGGGTTTTATATTCATCAGTCAAAGGATATTTTCTAATAAACTCTAACTTACTATTAATGATTTCGTCACTTACATCAGGATAATGTCCACACTTGTTCTCAACAGCAAACGATCTAATATAATCCTCTAAATTATCTCTATTAAACATTCTCGCAGATTCGATCGAGTTTACACGATTATTGAATAATGCTCGGATAGGAGGTCCATAATGAGCATCGGGCATCGTATCTAGATCAACATATTTTAGAACGAGCGCTTTCCATACAGGAAGCTTCTGTGCAAGATTGAAGGCTTGATCTATTTTTTCCCTAACTGACTTGTCTATATTTTTAAGATTTGTGGGATTCTTAGAATATTTGAGCCAGTTATCAAGACGATTTTCTCTGTTTAAAATAACATGATCGAGAAATGTTTTTTCTTCGTCAGTTAAATTAAGAGAGGCTTGTTCTTCCTTAGATAATTCATAGTAAACGTCAGATTTTAGTGTTTTGAAAAACTCATTTGCTGCTGCTTGGCACTCAAATTCAGTCGAACTAACATGCACCTTAATCCCCATCTCATTTAATCGTTGGACACGTTCGACTCTAGAGTTTAATACTTTAATTTTATTTTCGATGATTTCAACGGGAACACCGATTAATTTATCTCTTTGTTCGTTAGATAGAGTTTTATCAACAAGGTCAACAAATTCAACGGATAAGCCTTTATAAGCATCAAGGGGTTTTGCATGTTTTTTAATAACATCCATTCTTACTTGGGCTTCTTCTTTTTTGAATTTTTCAAGATCGGTATTGAGCTGTTCGATTATTTGTTTAATGGAAGACAATGACTGCGCTTTAATTAAGCTATCATCACTAAGGCTGTCAAGAAGAGGAGCTGCCGGTGCACCTAAAACTCTATATTCATATAAGGGTTTAGCGAGGTTACGAATGAGCTCGCGCTTTTCCCTGAGATCTTCGCTAATAAGGAATTCTTTTCGTATCTCCTCAATTCTTCGATTACGCGAACAATCTACATTTTCAAAAACTCGAATGACCGCTTTTGGGTCTGATTTAATCGCTTCCAACACCTTAGAGCTATTTATCCAGGTACACAATGTAACTAGATTTAATGTCCTTTTTAAAAACACCTGAATAATTCTTAATGCTGAATCATCTTTAAAATATAAAAATGAACGAATTTGACCTTCGGAGAACTCTTTATTGTTAATAATCATAAGTTATATTTTAAACTTTCTATTTTAAAAGGGCTTAAAGTATCGGTAAAGAATTTGCAAAGAGGAACTTGCCAAAAAAAACGGAAACACGTAAAAAATTCTTTTTACTCCATGGAGGACAACTGTGAACAAATGGCGATACGCGCTTCTTGGATTGATGACGATTTCGACATCCCTATCCGCTGACTTAGCCGACGATGCTTTTGGAGCTGACGATATATCCACTTATGATGAAACACCAGGCGTACCTGAAGATGCAAAGGGCCCATTCTTAATTAGAGTGAGTTACGATGCGGTAGGAAAAGCCAAATTTGATAAAAAGCCCTTTAAAGGCGAAAAATTTCGTTTTTCAGAACTTAATATCGATGCAAGCGCGATTTTCTACTATAACCCTTGCTACAAAGAGGGATTAGTTGCGACATTAGGCTGGCAAAATGACTGCCTCGACTGGAAACAAAACCCTTACTTTCATGAGAAACATTTTAACTGGTTAAGTTTTGGCCTTGGCGCTTTTACTAGCCGTGCGGCGGGATGGGATTGGAAAGCGGTTATTAAAGTGAATATCGATCCTAAACATCTTAATATTCAAGAATATATCGCTTGGGATTTCCTCCTTTGGGGAAGATATGAACTTAATTGCAATTGGGGCGTTCACGCAGGGGTGCTTGCATTAACAGGTATGAAAATCGACCGCGTCTATCCTATCATCGGATTGGATTGGAAAATTAACGATAGATGGACTTTAAACTTGGTATATCCGACGAATCTCTCTTTGATCTACCAATACACCTGCAACTGGTCGTTTGCGCTCGCTGGAAGATTCTGGGAAGTGCGTCATAGAGCCGCGAAACACGAACCTTTAGATAAAGCGCTTTGGGTTTATAGAAACGCAGGACTTGAACTTGCTACCAACTACATTTGGAATCGTTTCTCCATCAATGCTCACGTAGGTTACACCTTCGGGGGTATATTGAAGATTGCAAATCGCCACTATAACAATAAGAAGAATATCGACTTTGAAGGCGCTCCTTATGCAGGAGTCGAAGGTAATTACAATTTCTAAGGGCTTGCCGCGACTTAATATCGCATGACATAGTCCTTGATAACTCTAGGCACGCGGGTTAAACCGCGTGTCTATTTTTTCCACTTAGTATGCTTCCAGCAATAATCGCCTAGTGCTTTTTGAGCCGCTTCAATGCGTTGTCTCATTTCAGGCGTTACAGCACCTTTTACATCTAACAATTTGTCCATGACAAACATTATATTATAAAAATTGCATGTATCCTCTACCCAATCGCTTTTCTTTTCATCGACACTAGCAATTGCGCCTTTTGCATTATTTTTAAAAGCTTCTAATTTCTCAGGATACTTCTCATCAGCGAGGAAGGGTTCTCCGAGTTTTTTTAAGAAAAAGACTTTTCCGGCCGGATGTGTCACTTGATCTAATGCGATTAATATTTCTGAAAGAAGATTATTCATTAGAACTTGAACGGTAGAATAGGATTCAATTTGCTTCTTTTCTAATTTTGCTTTTGCAGCTTCAAGTTCAGCCACTCTATTCTTTTCAAGACGGGTCACCTCCATTCGAAACAAATTACCGTAATGGGCAATCGCTTCTGCATCTTCCGTGATCCAATTGGTTACATTATATTTTCGAAATAATTGAGTTAACCCATCACCGATCTCGAGCGCATTATTTTCATTCGCTTTATTGATCAAGCTATCAAAATCCGCTTTAACACTTTGCGATTCGATCTTTAAATGTTGCAATGCAATTAAGGTGACATCCCTTAAGTCTTTTAATAAACGTTTAAATTTTATCTCAACATTGACAGGATAGATGCAGCGTTTGATTAAACAAGCCGCATGAACCAATCCCAGTGAAAATATTACCGTGGCAATTGAAATAACGAGGGCAATAACCCTATCCTTTTTGGTTGCAGCATCAAAAGGATGAAAAATTAAATGAGAGGTAAAGTTATTAAAATTTAATTTCATGGAAAAGAGTATACCAGATCTGCGTAAAGATCACATTAATCTAAAATAGTTCTCAACGCATCTTCGAGATTGTCATGTTTATGGGAAAAATTTGTTGAAAAAAGAACAGCGGGCTCTACTCGTTCGCTCGCGAGAAAGCATTCTTTCCCCATTTGGCCAAAGATAAGATTAACAAGGAATGTGGGTAGGGGCAGTACGGTAGGGCGATTGAGTACTTTACCCAATGTTTTGGTGAACGTCTCATTGGTTACGGGATCGGGGGCTACGGCATTTAAAGGACCGTGGATAGAAGGAGTAACAAGGGCGTGTAAAATGATGGCTAAATGATCATCAAGAGAAATATAGCTCCAATATTGATTACCTGAGCCAATGACGCCACCTAGGCCTAATTTAAAAGGAATGAGCATACTTTTAAGGGCGCCGCCTTTTTTAGAGAGCACGAGTCCGGTTCTTAAATTAACAACTCGAATCTCTGCATCCGTTGCCGCTTTAGTGGCATTTTCCCATTTAACACAAACTTCCGATAAAAAATTATTTCCGGCTGTACTTTTTTCCGTTAGGGTTTCATCTCCTCGATCACCATAAAAACCAATCGCCGACGCATTGATCAACACTTTAGGTTTATTTTTGAGTTTAGCGAGCGACTCCGAAAGAAAAGCGCTTGAATCCACACGGCTTTTTAAAATGCGAGATTTTTTAGCTTCCGACCATAATCCCATAATCGATTCGCCCGCTAAATTGATTACCGCATCAAGACCCTCAAATTTCTCGAGATTAATGATCTTTTTTTCGGGGTCCCAATCGCGTGGACGCTCAAAAGGAATAACAGTATGCCCCTGAGTTGTTAAAAAAGGGATCAACGATTGTCCAATAAAACCCGATGCGCCTGTAATTCCTACCTTCATACTTTCCTTATGCCTTCTAATCTAAATAAAGGCTATTCCCCTTTCAGTTTTGCATACCTAACTAACGCTTCTTTCCTTCTTTCATCATGATCAACAATAGGATAGGGATATGTCTTTCCTAATGTAACCCCTGCCGCTCGAAGGACTAAGGGCGGTGCTTTTGAAGGTTCGTGTATGTATTTATCTTCTAGTTTTTCAAGCTCAGGGACCCATTTTCTTATATATTTTCCATCGGGATCAAATTTTTCTCCTTGAGTCGTTGGATTAAAGATTCGAAAGTAGGGAGAGGCATCGGCACCACAACCTGCTACCCATTGCCATCCCATCGTGTTATTTGCAAGATCGGCATCCACTAAAGTGTCCCAAAACCACTTAGCTCCTTCCACCCAATGTATGAAGAGGTCTTTAATTAAAAAAGACCCGACAACCATTCTAACGCGGTTATGCATCCATCCCGTTGTCCAGAGCTCTCTCATTCCTGCATCAACTAAAGGATAGCCTGTTAATCCATTTTGCCATGCTTTTAAAAGCTTGGGGGAACGATCCCATTCAAAATGGCTCCATTCGGGCCGTAGAGGGTTTGTAGGGGTTGTTGGAAAATAATAAAGCAAATGGTGCGCAAATTCCCTCCAGTATAATTGTCGGATATAAACTTCTGCTTCTTTCGATTTTTTTGCCTCGTAATAAACTTCTCGAGGGGATATTTCACCGAAATGCAGATAAGGAGATAATCTTGAAGTGCCAAAAATATCGGGCCTGTCACGCATCTCACCATATTCTTTTTCCCGGTTTTTAACGAATTCACGTAAAGCTTTTTCAGCATCGTGTGAACCGGGATGCCATTGGTGTCTAATTCCCTCATCCCAATGAATTTTAGGCAAAAGGTCCAGCGTATCTGACTTTAGTTTCTTTCCTTTGCTTTTTGCGGGTGCAGGAAGGGGCTTAGGTGGCTCTTTTAAGCTAATGCAGTGTTTATAAAACGGCGTAAAGACTTGGAAAGGCTTATTTAGTTTATTTAAGATATTCCAGGGTTCACATAACAATTGGGAATTAAAACTTTTAACATCAACTCCCGAATGAGTTAAAGCCTCTTTGATTTCGGCATCCCGTTTTAGCCCTTTAGGCTCATATCTTCGAGACCAGACAACAGAATGGGCTTTTGTCTCTTTAATCAATTCTGTAAGGATTTTTAGCGAATCGCCCGATCTAATAGTTAAATGAAGATTTAACTTGGCTAAGGAAGCTTCTAGCGCCTTTAAAGAAAAATGTAGCCAGACTTTCTGTGCTCCCCCCATCTTCCAGTCCCCTTCTTCCTCGGGAGACCAAATATAAACGGGATAAACTTCTTCGCCGCGATTAACCGCCTCCGTTAGAGCAGCATGATCCTCAATTCGTAAATCTTGCCTAAACCAAACGATCGTCGCCATAACTAAAATAATCCTTATTAATTCTAGTACTATAACTGTTGTCTTGAATTTTTGCTCTTTTCAAGATATTATCTCTGCAAATTAAGAAGGCCTTATCATGCCCAAAATGGATCAAAAAACTATCGATGAATTAAGTGAGCTAAGCCGGATCGCTTGTACCCAGGAAGAAAAGGCACGTTTCCAAAAAGATTTAGAAGCGATTTTTGTCTATTTTGAGCAGTTAAGTGAAGTAAATACGGACGGGATTGCGCCGCTTGATCATGTCCTATCTCTTACCAATGTTTTTAGAGAAGATGAAGTTGGTGAAACGTTATCGAGAGACGCGTTCATGGAGAATGTCCCTAAAAAAACCGGGGGCTTTGTACAAGTGCCGAACGTTATTAAAGGAGCGAGCTAATGCTACATACTCTTTCTGCTCGTGAGCTCAACAAGAAGTTTGTAAAAGGTGAATACAAAGCGGTTGATATCGTTCGCCATTTTCTCGATCGTATTGAAAAATTCGAACCTCAAGTGGATGCGTTTCTTTCAACTTGCCCCGATCGAGCCTTATCGATTGCAAAAGAGCTAGATGAAGGCAAACGTAAAAAAGGACGCCTGGCGGGCGTTCCTGTCGCGATAAAAGATTTAATCCACGTTAAAGGACTCATAACAACTTGTGGATCCAAATTTTTGAGCAATTATAAAGCGCCCTTTGCTTCTACTGCCGCTCGATTGTTAGAAGAAGAAGGCGCAATTGTTATAGGCAAAACCAATCTCGACGAATTTGGAATGGGATCCTCCACCGAAAACTCGGCTTATAAAGTAACAAAAAACCCGTGGAACTTAAAAACTTCCCCCGGTGGATCATCCGGCGGATCTGCTGCTGCAGTGGCAGCACGCATGGTTCCTCTCGCATTAGGAACCGATACCGGAGGCTCGATTAGAC
>JAGVJG010000165.1 GCA_020051235.1 Parachlamydiales bacterium
ATGCCTCAAGGCTTGAATCCAAAAATGTCTAGTGTAATCACTTTTAGAGCCTGGGATGTAGATCTGAGGCCCAAAAGGATTTTTCATGACCGAATTAATCCCCCATACTAAGTTAACCCTTTTTGATAATAGAAGGTAGAAAAGCAAAGGATCATAATATTTTAGATGGCTAATTTTACTAGGTACATAGCCGGTTATATCGACATTATCAGGCTTAAAGATTTGAATTTCACCTGCGTCCTCAAAAATAAATAGTTTATAATACGCATGAGTGGAATTATCATCGGGTATAAAAGGCTGTAATAAAGGAATAAAGTCCGCCCCTTTCTCTGGTATTTTTCCCCCGAAATTCGCCCAGAAACCCATCCAACTGTGAGATAAATTAGATACGGACAGATCGAAAAAGTGTTGAATTTGGGTGGAATTGAATGGAATAACGGAATGTATCAAATTTATTAACGCAAACGACTGAAAATATTTCAAATTTTTATCCGACATGATTTGAAGAATAGCGCTATTGTTCGGCTTCATTTTGCCAATCAATAAAGCGACGGATTCAGGGCTTAGATTTTTAAATGCTTCAATTAAAATCGGTGTTAGATTTTCGTTAGCAAATGAAAAATCAAGATGTTGAATTAAATATCTAAAATCAGTCTCATCTTTTGTATCAATCGCTCTTTTAAGTTCACAAAAATTAATGCCTCTACCGTATTGAGCTAATACGGTAGCCATTTCATTTCCAATAAGAACTAATTTATTAACCAAATTATTAATTCTTTGGTCAAGTTGAGCTTGTGGAGGAATTGTAGAAATAAACTGGCTGTGTGCTTTCTTAAGTTGGGGATGAATAGAAGCAAGCTCTGTGATTTTTAAAACCATTTCATTCAGCTCGCTTGTCGGCTTACCTGCTGCTAGAGTTGTTATTTTGCCGACAATCAGAATCAAATCTTGAATTCTTTCTTGATCAAGCGTGGCATTAGAAAGAGTGGAAACTTTTTGCCAAAGTTCATCTCCATTTAAATTTGATAAGCTAGAATGGCGCGTCCCTTCATCCGTGCGTTGATGCTTTAGGGGGCCAGCACCATCGATTTTTTGCATATTTATATTATAAGCGATTTAGAATAGAAAATGAGATTAAGATAATATTAAGATTACTCTTCTAATAACTTCATTAAGTATAAAGCCATTTGGTTTAACTGATGGCTATGAGGCAATTTTTCGGGAGAAATCCTAATGGCAACATGCACTTCTGCAAGTAATGTATATAAAAGTTGTGAAATCTCACGGTTTTTAGGCCCCTCGAGATATTCGCAAACTTCATCAAATAATATTAAAGCGCTCTGTTCTCGTAAAAAACTCGTCAAAGACTTGTAAATCGATCTTACTTCCTCGAGCTTAAAATTAGGACACAAATCAATCAATATAGCGAAAACTGCCGCATCGTATGTGGTCATGGGACAGTTCTCATACTTTTGCTCTTTCATGGGAAAATATGCCAGTTCGGTCAGCTTGAAGCGTTTCATAAATTCTTCCGGCGACATGACTTCATCCTGATTCTTTAGTTTTCCCAAAAAACCAAACTTCGAGGGGTTTAACCAGGTTCCTCTTGAATAAACTTGGACACCCGGGCGTATACCATATCGATCGCATCGCATTAAATTAGAACCTGAGAAATATTCGAGAGAAACATGTTCTATAGATCCTGTAACAGCTAGTAGCCTTGTTCCCTTGTTTATATCAGTAATAGTTTTCTTGTCTTTTGATGTAGGAGTAGCACACAGATATCTCGTATCTAATATTATTCTTCGCAGCTCATCAAAAACAGGCTTGAATGTTTGATTTGGAAAGGCTTCAATGGCATCTGTCCAAAATAAACGAGAAAGGTCTTCATAAAATTTAGTTTCGTAATCCGCATCCTTGAAGGGATGTTTATAAGCATCGTTTAAACCAAAACACATTGAAATTCGCTTAAGCAAAATGTAGTAGTATAAATCTAAATTCGCGTTCTTATATTTTTTTAATGAGCCGTGCCTAAGGTTTAAAAGCATTTCATTACAATAATGTTCGGAGGAGGAATCAAATTTGAACAATATTGCAACGGAAAGATCTGATGTGGGTATAATTTTTGTTAAGCAATGGGCACAACCATTGTCTTTTGATTTTGCGCCTCTCAAAGCAAAAAATGCCATCCAAGGGGCAGCGCTATTGTCTGATGCAAAATCATATAGTTTTTGAATATCAGATAAACTTAGTTGCTTTTGATCAATTAATTTCTGAACGATTTTAAAATACTTATTAAAATTCTTTTCTTTGAGAATCCATTTTTCGATATTTTCTAAACTTGGATCTAATTTGTTTATCAAAAGCGAAAAAGTCGCAGCATCTAATAGCTTAAAACCCTTACGAACAAATGAGGAAATTTTTGGCTCAATTAAAGAGAAATCAATTTTACGATTCAATAAAGTTTGGACCTTTACATTATCCCCGCTCAATATGGCCCTATATAATGCAGAAACACCTGTACCCTCACCTGACTTTAAAAGAGCGAAATATTGAATTTTATTAGATAAAAACAACTCATCCGCTTTTTGATTTACTGCAGGAGATAACGTTAAAGATCGATTTATTCGAGTAGCAAACGATTCCAATTCTTCTATTAATTTAAAACTTCCTTCAACAACTTCAACCATCAAAAGTAAAATAGTGTCTAGCTGCTCAGTCGTTAAAACGGAGCTATTTGCAGCTACTTCTTTTAAAATGTGGGTAATAGCTTCAGGACTTTCAGTTTTCACTTCAGTCACGGATGATTTTAAAAGTCTTTCTGCGATATTCGCACCCAACAAGTCAGAAAGAGAAGACTGCTTGCCTCTTTCTGTTCGTCGTAATTTAGAACACCCTCCGGGTTGAATGGCTTGCATGTTTTAACCCTCTAGCCTCTTCATTAAGTAAAAGGTCATGTTAATCAAATGCTTCCCTTCTTCCTCTGACCCGAGTTTTGAAGGAGAATTTGATAATTTTATAAATACCCCCGCTAGAAGAGTGTAGAGCAGTTGTGAAACCTCGCGATCAGTTTGCGTTTTCAAATAAGTTAAAACTTCATCAAACAGAATATAAAGGGTTTCTCGTCTCAAATGTTGAGTTAGAGATTTATAAAATTGACGAATTTCACTTTCATCCCGAAAAGTGGAAAATTCAGATAATAAATGAAGTAAAACTGCATCGAAAGATGCAATAGTACAATTTTCTGCCGCTTGCACTTTCATTTCCAAATGAACTTCACTATCCAGCTTCAACTGATCTATTCTCTCATCCATATCCATCTTTTTTTCAAGAGGAAGATCTTTTTCAGCTATTAAGCGATCAAATGTTGCTTTAGAGATTTTTTGTGATGTATCCCTTAGATAATGTAATACACCAGGAGTGGAGGACGATCTATCGCAGTAGGCATAACTATCTTTATGAAAAAACTCAGCCGCAAAATGTCCATCGTAACCAGAATCAATTAGAACAGGGTTTCCTTTGTTAATATCTTGTAAGGCATGACTAAGGACGTACTTACCGTGAAAATTAAGATTTTTTGTGTTATAAATTATTTTTATAATATGATCTAAAAATGGATGTTGAGCTCTTGCAGGGAAAGTCTTTAAAGAATCTACCCAAATTAGCCTTGAAAGGCCTTCGGTAAAACCCGGATCATAATTTTTTTCGGAAAAGGGGTTTTTGATATCAAAACGAAATCCCCATGTCAGTGATACCCGTTTTGCTAAAAGAAAATAATATAGTGGGGGATTATCTTTTTTATAAACTTTAAGTGAATTATGCGTAATTTGTTTAAGTCTACTTTCATCCGCATCAAGGGTAGGAAAGTCTTCCATCATCTTGGTTGTTCGAATATATCTTGCCACATTCGAGTCGGGAATAGGTTCAAATAGAGGTATGGGATAAGGAGCTCCTTGACTTGGATTTACAGCACCTCTTGTTGCAAAAAAGGCCATCCATGGAGCAGAGCTTACCCTAACAGAAAAATCGTAGAGTTCTTGAATTTGAGGCTTTTTCACAAGCCCCCCTTCAATCATGACATTTGCAAGTCCAAAATATCCAGCCTCAACCTCCTTTTCAATAATTAAATTCTTAATAACGACATGACTGGGGTCAAGTTTTAATAAGAGCTTTTTAAACGTCTCCTTACTTAAGGACATATATCCTTCCACTAAAAGGGTAGGAACTCTAGGTTGAACAAAGCTAAAATCAACCTTTTTTAAAAGCTCTAAAACTCGAGCTTCATTCTTTGTGCACATTGCAACATATAAAGATCCAAGATTGTTTCCAGGCCCAAACACTACTAGAGAGAGGTAGAGAAAGTTTTTTTGTAAAAACAACTCATTCACTTTATGATTCAGTTCTCTAGATAAAGAGGCAGGTTTAGGAGCTTTTGTAATAAAGAAATCGAAAGCTTTAACGGCATTCTCTCCTTTCTCTTGCACCACTTCAACCATCACACTTACGATTCGCTCAATCTGAGTGGAATTTAACAAAGCACTATAGCCCGCAAGTTTTTTTAAAATTAAACAAATGGCTTCGGGTTTTTCGGCCTTTAGTTCTGCTTCAGGGGCATTTAAAACTCTATCGGCTAAGTACGCCCCTCGTAAATCACATAACGAAGATTGTTTACCCTGTTCTAGACGTCTTAATTTAAGAGCCACGCCTGGTTGTATGCTATTCATATTAAGTCTCGAGTCTTTTCATTAAATATTGTGTCATCTCTTTAAAGATAGGCTTGGAAGGATCCCCTTTCAACTTATCTTCATTTATAAGCTTGAAGTAAACCCCGGAAAGCAATGTTAAAAAAAACTGAGTTTTTGATGGGGTTCGAGGTTCATTTAAGTATTCAATAACATCGCAAAACAATGCATGGGCAGACATATAACGTAGATGAGTTGTTAAACCCTTATATAACTTATCAATGTCTCGATAGTCCCTATATTCACTCTCAAAATGATATAACAAAGCATTAACAGCTGCATCAATTGTTGTAATAGTACAACCATCTTCTTTCTGGGGACTCATATCCTTCCTAAATTCTTCTGTAAAATTCAGACTGGTAATGAGTTCATTTCGAGAAATTGCTTTCTCGGCTTTTAAAATTCTAGAATCTATAATACGTTTAAAAACCGGTTGTGAAAGCCTATTTGTCGCAACGCCTCGTTGAAAGCCGGGCAGCTTCTTCGACCAGAACCCTCTATCACAAAGAATCCAATCTAAACCAGAAATGATAGCGATGGAAAAATGATCTGATGAAGCTATACTCAATGCAACTGTTTCATTTTTTTGAATATCTTCGTAGGTTTTTTGATTATCTTCTTGGCTATGAAAATCCAGATTTTTTAAATCTTGTAAAAGATCGGCAACTACTTCAATTGAGGGATATTCAACCTTTTGATTACATGTACGTAAAGCATCTATCCAAAAAAGTCGACTAATACTGTTATCAAAACCCTCATCAAATTCGTGTCTTTCTGAAAGAGGGTTAATGATAGAAGAGTTAAATCCCCATGTTAATGCGACTCTTTTCGTTAAAATAAAATAATATAATGTCGGATTCAAATCTCGATAATGTCGTAATGTACCATGATTAAAATGTGTAATATTTACTGCTTCAAAAGTCGTATCGTTAAAAGAAGGCGTCATTTTTGCGGATCGAAAAAAACTCTCTATTGCTAAATCAACCGTAGTTGGAAGTGGCAAAAAGGTTTGTTGAGCGCCACTTTTAGGAAAGTGACCTCCTCTTGCTCCCCAGAAGCCCGCCCATTTAGCATTTCCGCTTAGATAAGCAGATGTAAATATCATTTGAATTTGATCGGCTCTTAAAGGACATAACTTCAATACACGATCAGCCACTTGAAATTTAGTAATATACTTAAACTGTTCATCAAGTAACATTTCTAAAAAGAATTTAGTTTCAGGACATGCTTTCACTACAATTTTATCAAATAAATCGATCTCCGTTTTTAAAAAGGCTTCCATCAGTATTTTAAAAACAACACAACTACTGAAGCTAAAATCAATATTTGAATTTAATATTTTAACAACACTTTCAGAGTCTTCAATACTAATTGCTATAAGCAAAGAAGCTAAATTATTCCCGGGCGCTTTTAATGCAAGCGTCTCGTATAAAGGGTGCCCCCCTACTAAAAACGGATCAGACTGAGTTCGAAATAATTCAAGTATAGAAGGTGATCGAGGAAGTTTATTTATATAGTCTTCAAGTGCTGAGTTTAACTCGGGACTTCTTCTTTCATAAGCAACTTCTAGCATTTTCGCTGTAATAACAGATAATTGATGCGTAGAAACTAAGGGATTTTCAGTATCAATCTCATTCAAAATATAAATTAATGATTTCGTTTTTTCTTTCTCAATTTCGGCTTGTGGAGCGTTCATTAAACGCTCAATTAGAAAAATTCCGTAATAATCCGATAAAGATGATTGCTTCCCAACTTCTGTTCGTTTCAACTTTAATGTAGCGCCCGGCTGGATCATCATATTACTTAAATCGCTCTTCTAGAACATTCATGAGATAAACAGTTTGATTGAAAACAGCTTGGGTGATTTTATCGCTAATTAGCTTGGTGGAGTTGAATTCAAGCTTTAAATATATTCCGGCAAGTAAAGAATAATAATATCTATCTAATTCCAAATCGGGAGTTTCTTTTAGATATAGATCTATATCTTTAAATAAATCGATAGCCGCATGATAACGGAGTTCAGCACTTAAAACTTTATAGATTGCTTTACTTTCATCCATAGTTTCTGCGCCAGAAAGAAATATCGTTAACGCATAGATGGCAGCATCAAGTGATGTTATTGAACAATTATCCTTTGGTGCCATTTGAGGTTGCATAGAAACAACGGTCGGATTTGTGAATAATCCTCGTTGTTCGATTTTTTGTTGGGTTACACCTATGTTATGTTCAAATCCTCTGGCCATGACTATTTCGGTATAAAGAGATAAGTCAAGAGGCGGAATTTGATAGATAGACATTCCAGGGCTTATATTTCCCAATCCGCGATTGCAATCAATTATAACAGGGGTATAGTGAACGTAAATTTTGACATGGTCTAGACATCCCGATGCAATTAATTCTGGTTGATTGGATGAAAGTAAATTTACATAGCTATCTAAAAGTTCTAAGGGCTTTGTAATAGGAGGTACATTTTTTATATTAAGTAATGCGCTTATAGTTTTTTGAACCCAAGGATAAATATTTTCGAATGTACGAAGGGTTTGAACCCAATATAGTCTTGATATATCAACATAGCTTCCCGCACAGTAATCGAAATCTAAATGAGGCATTTTTAATACGGAGTTAAAACCCCAGACCGTTGCTGTTCTTTTAGCAGTTAGAAAGTAAAATATTACTGGATTAACTTTTTTGTTTTCTCGAAGCTGTGAGCCACTATACTCGGTTAAGTTTGGGGGAATATTCTTTAAATTCACACTTCCCTTGGCACAACTATAGTCAGTGGATAGCAGTCTTAACATCGAATCCGTTGTAGGAAGATGGGTAGTAGCAGGAAATGCAACTTCAGAACCTATCCTGTGTGTTATAACCCCTCCTTTTGATGCCCAATAACCCATCCAGGCATGTAAACGCTTGATTTTTGCAAGATCAAATAAATGTTGAATGTCCTCACTTGATATAGGGTTATATTTTAATGCGATTTCACAGATCGAATAAGCTACTGAGTATGACAAATCAGAATCTAATATTTTTTCAAATGTTGCAGTATCAAACTGCAATTTCTTTATTAGATTATTTAAACAGCGAGTTGAAAGATTATTTTCTGTAAGTTTTAGTAACTGAATCGGATTTGATAAAAATGAAAAATCAAGTGTTTCTAAAAGTAAATTGAAAAAATCTTCGTCCTTTGACTTTATGGCTCTTTCAAAACAAATATAATTAAACCCTTCGCCTCTACTAGCAATAATCTCAGCCAATTCTCGATTTGAAATGTAAAGTCTATTTACAAGAGCATTTAGACGATCAGAAATAAAAGGGTCGGAACCCACAGCATTTTTAACTAACTCTGAAAAGAGGTTTTTTAAAGCTGGATTGCTTTCAACAACTGGAGCTATCTTTTCGACAATTTTATCTACTTTACTAGTGGAAGTTCCAATTGAATAAGTGCTGAGTGATTTAATAACGGTCTGTAAATCGTTTTCTTTCTCTTTACATAGCGCTTCAATAGAAAGTTTACAGACGGCTTTCCAGAGCTCTTTTCCCATTAAACTAGATAGCGATGACCTTTTACTACCGTCTTCGGTACGCGTTATTTTTGAGTGTGCACCACCATCAATTTTTAACATTTAAATAGTATATACAAATTACATTAAGATTATAATAGGATTTATTAACTAGAATTTAGCCATTAAAAAACAAATACCGTCAAAATATTTTTTAAATTGGCCTTGCTTTTTAGCAGAATTTTTAATTTTTAAATAAACACCCGCCAAGAGAGTGTAGAAAAATTGGTCTAGGGCACGGGTTCGAGGTTCTGATAAATACTCTTGAACCTCAAACATTAATCCCCTCAAAGCCGTTTCACGTAAATCTAATGTAAGTTCTTTGTAAATATTTTTTATAACATCAAAATCATCTTTCTCATTCAATTCGACCATCATTGCTAATACGGCTGCATCCAAAGATGCAACAGAACAATTATCAGCACTTTGTTTAGACATATATATTTTAGTGAGTGGAGTTAATTTTAATATCTTTGCTTGTTCCTTTTCTCCAAACATTAAGTTTGAATTTAGACGTCTGGAATCAGCTATATTTTCTAAATCCGCTTTTAATATAACTTTTTTATAATAAGAATTTACACCCGTTGTGGAATTGTCATTGCTATAGCCACGATTACAAAAAGCAATTTTATTTTTTATAAATAATTCTAATGCAAGATGATCATAACCACCTACCACAAATAAGATGGGTTCGCCGGAAGCACTATTAATCTCTTGCAGTGTTCTATCTAATTCAGCGCTTTTCATCTCTTTTGAATTTCGTATATCTTGAAGGGCTTTAACAATTTTTTCTAACCAAGGATATTTTTTTGAATATTTTTGGAGAGTCTCTATCCAATACAACTTGGTTATCGCTTCCTGAAAACCACCGTTATAGTCATAATCATTAAAAGGATTTTTGATATCTGAAGAAAAACCCCAATTTAGACAAACAGAACGTGAAAGCAAAAATATAAAAAGCTCATAATTTAAGTGCCTATATTTACGTAGGCTTCCATGATTAATGCTAGTAAGATCAGAGCACTTATTTAATCCTTTAAAATATCTCGAAGTCATTATAATATTTTCAAAAAAGGCTTTTAAATTTTCGTCTGAAGGCTCTAAATAGGGTTCAATGATTAGTGGTTTTGTGCAATCCTCATTGAGTTTCACACCTCGAAGTCCCCAATATGCCATCCACTGAGGCTTTTCTGTCTGAACTGCTTGGTCGAAGAATATCTTTGCTTGACCATTCGTTATCTGATTTCTTTTTAAAATTTCTTCAGTGATTTTTAGAGCAACAGAAAATTTGTTGCTTCTCATCAATCTAGGAATAACTTCAAGCCCAGGATTAAGTTTGTCGAACAATAATCTAAAAGTAGAAACTTCTAAATTACTCCCGGCTGCAATCAAGATGTATCCTATCCTTGATGAAATAAAGCTAAGATCCAGATTACTATTAAGAAATTTAACAACTAATTCATCATCTTTACTTTCAATTGAGCGATAGAAATGTCCAAGATTTAATCCGGGAGCATAATCTAACAAAAGTTTGTAAAACCGATTTTTCGCTAAGAAGGTTTGATTAATAAGATTATTTATTTCTTGAGATAGGAAATCGGGTTTTTCAATATCATCAATGAAAGATACAAAATCGTTCTCTAACTCTTCATGAGCGTCCGTTACAAGAAAAAACTTAACAACTAAAGCATTCACTTTATTTTGATCAAGCTTTGTATTTATGATGACGATTTTTTTCATCATTAATTGAACACTTGCGACACTTTCCGCTGCTAAATCTTCTTCCGACGTAGCGAGAATTCTATCTGCAAGTTCTGCTCCTTCTAAATCAGAAAGAGAGGACACTTTTCCATTATCTGTTCGTTTAAGCTTAATTGGAGGCCCACTTTGAAGAGGTTCCATGATTAACCCTCCAATTTTTCCATGAGATGTAAACAATTGTTATAGATAATCTCTAAGCTCTGATATTTAGGATTGTTTTGAATCTTAGAAACGATAGCTGCTAGATGAGTGTAATGAAAAAAATCAAACTCATGATCTCTATTCCCTTTCAAATAGTCATCCGCATCTTGTATTGCGTCTTGAGCTGAAAGCTCCCTCATATGAAAGGTCAATTCTTTATATAACTTCCTCGCGTCCACATCGGCGGGCGCCATTTCAATTAAAAGAGCAAGTGCAGCTGAATCATAAGATGTCAGACTGCAGTTATCCCCTTTTTGATTGCGCATATGATGTTGAGAGAGAAACTCAGCTTTGTAGAATTCCGCAACAACATTTTCCCTAAATGACTTTTTACCTTTTTCATGATTTCTTTGTTTTACCTCTTTAATTTTCGATTTTTTAATTCGTTGAGGTAATTTAAAGATTCGAGGACCTGATCTTTGTCCGTCATCTCTATCGCAATATATAAATCGATTTCCCGAAAAGATATGAACCGTGTGATGAGTAAGACTGCCCGCAGCCATCATGATGGGAGGAGAAGGATGTTTTGTAATGTCTTCAAAATCATTTTTCTTTTCAGTACCTTCAAGATTTCTTGTATCTCTGAAAACATTTGCGACATTAGTCAACCATTTCATTCCGGGACGGTGTGAAAAACTTTCTAACGTTTGTACCCAATAGTGAAGTGTAATTTCTATTTCAAACCCTTTGACGTAATCACTTAATTCTTCGGGATTTTTAATGTTGGTATCATGACCCCACGACAAAAGCACCCACTTAGATAAAAGGTAGTAATATAGTTTTGGATTGATCGTTTTATAACTTCTTAAAGCTCCAACAGATAAATTCTGTAAACCAACAAAATCTCTAGGTTGATCGACAGTTTTTTTTCCCATTAAAGCCTTTTTCATGAGCGCTTCAAGAGCAACATCAGGAGGTGCGGTTATTTTAGGAATTTCAAACTTTCTTTTAGCTCTTAATCCTTTAGCCCCTCTTTGAATCCAAAAAGCTGCCCAAAATGGCTTATGGTTACTCATTGATAGATCATATAGGCTTTGAATTTCTTCTCGATTTAATTGGTGTAGAATTTCAATTAAATGGATTAAATCTACCAATTCATAATTAGACAAAAAGTTTTCTTTATTTAAAATCCACTTCTCAATAAAGGACCGAGGTGGGTTCATTGCATGAATAAGTTTAATGAATACATCACGTCTTAGATTTCTATAAGCTTTCTCAATAAGTCTTATACATTTTTCATTTACAAAGCTGAAAGTCATTCCATTATCAATAAGTCTTTCAACATTCGCATTATCATCTAAATTAATAAACTTAAGAAGCTCGCCTAAATTTGCTCCGGTTCCCAGCGACATGACAGATTTATAAAGGGAATTTTTTTGTAAAAAATAATTATCTACAAGGCAATCTAATTGTGGGGGCAATTCTTCATAGTTATCACAACTAAAAAGAAAATCTTTAAAAGCAGCTTTATATTCGCTTTTGTCTGCAACCACTTCTGCAAAAAGTAGAATGACTTTTTCTTGTTCACCTTGATTAAACAAATGAATAGCACGTGATAGTTTATTAAAAATGCTAGTCATAGAATCATGGTTTAGTTTTAACAACTCTTCTTTTGAAGTTGATAAAATGCGAATTGCTAACTCACTAACTTTTAGATCAGCTAATGAAGAAACTTTACCGTTTTCAGTTCTTTTATATTTCAAGGGTGAGCCACCCTGAATTCTATCGGGAATCATGAGAAAATTATATTACAAAGATATTAAGATCTGATTTTTATTTAATTAAGATTTAAGAAATTATATTAAAAAAAGGCATTTTTCTAAATCGAGAAACAGATTATATATTTTCAAAAAATATATTGAGGTTTTATGCGTATCGCAACCCTAGGATTTCTCTATTTTGGCGCCCTATTTGGTAACTATTTAACCGATCTTGAAGAAAGTCAAGCTATCGTCGATTTTCAATCTTTAGAACTCCATACGATTCCCAACCTTTTGTCTGATGATAAACTCTCAACTATCCAAAATTGGATCGATGATATGATGCCATTTTCCTATCAGGATTTTGATAATCGGATAGGCATTGTTTGGGATGATTATGTGATAGACATTCAAGATAGCCCTACACTCATTTCAATCGATCCCGTTTCAAAATATGTCGTCATTAAAGGACAAGATGTTGAGCAATACCCCCGTTCGATTTTCTCCTATCCGACTCTCTCTCAAATCTTACTTAAGGATATTCTGCCTCCCTACCTTAAATCTGTATCTCACCATACTCCCCTTCCTTCCACTCTCTACATGCAAACATTCGTTCTTAGATCTTTGTTAAACCCCGAAAATATCGACAAAAAGCAGCATGTGAGATGGCATCAAGATCCTTCGGAATATCCGAATTCCTATGCAGATTACACGCTTGTATTGATGTTGAGCGATCCTGAAAATCCCCTTACCGGATGGTCCGGCGGCGATCTTCTATTGAAAAACGGGCTTCCTGAAACTACTAATCCTGCCTTAAAAGTACACCCTCGTCTTAATCAAGCCGTTCTCTTTAATAATAAAAATAATAGTCACGCAGTAACGTCGATTAAAGCGCTCGCAAACTCCACCCGCGACATCATGATTATTAATATTTATTTACAGGATCCTTCGAAGTAAGTTCGGTGGAAGTACCTATAAAACTATATAACAGGATCACATTCAGCTTCGCTTCAAGTGATATAGGATTTTTAGGATCGGCCTAACGGCCGGCATGATAAACAACAATAATGAAACGCAAAGGTGCAAAGACGCGAAGAGCTTTGTGTTTCCATTAAATTTTATTAATGAATTCCGCAAATTCTTTGCGTCTTTGCGCCTTTGCGTTTCATTAAATATGAATAAAATCAACGTATCCTGCCGGCCAAAGGCCGATCTTGCCCAGCCGTTAGGCTGGATCCTATATTATTTTATGCGAAGCTTAAAATAATCCTGTTTTGTAATTTTGTTGGTACTTCCGATGATTGACGGGAATCGGTCACGGGCTTAGTAAAGGGCGTGCCAGAGAATAGTAAGGATCGTTTTAGCGTCCTCGATTTCATGAGACTTAATCATATTGAGCACTTTCGTAAATGAAAGCACTTCCACTTCAATCTCTTCACCCGGGTCTAATTTTTGTTTGGTTTTTTTGAGATCGGTGGCAATGAAAGCCGTCATTTTTTCATCTGTAATTCCCGGAGAGGGGTAAAATGAAAATATTTCTTTAATGTTTTTAGCTTGATAGCCCGCTTCTTCTTCCAGTTCACGTTTAGCCGTTATAAGAGGAAGTTCATGCTCCTCTAACGTTCCTGCAGGAAGTTCCCATAAGACTTTATTAACGGAGACGCGCTTATTTTTGATCATTATCAAATGTTCGGGATCAACTAGAGCTAAGATTACCGCTGAACCGGGATGAACAACGATATCTCGATGACCTCTATCTTCAACATTAAAACGCTTCCCTTTGAAAAGGACTTGTCGATCTGCTACCATAATGACCTACTATATGGAATTAAAAATTTTTGTCACATTTGGCGCCATATTCGGCGCAATCGGCGTAATCATGGGCGCTTTTGGCGCTCATTATTTTAAAGATATACTATCAGCTAATCAATTGAATACGTTGGAGATAGGGGTACGCTACCAGCTGCTTCATGCGGTCGCACTTATTGCTCTTGCCGCCTGCTCAACCTATTTCAGTTCCCCCTTTATCCCGCTTTCCCTTTGGACGCTATTTGCAGGAACGCTCTTATTTTCCGGAAGCTTATATTTATATACTTTCACACTTCTAAAAGCATTTGCCATCATTACTCCCATCGGGGGCCTATTATTAGTATTAGGATGGCTGTTCTATGCCATTGGAGCGCTTAGATCATGAAAGTTGTCTTAAAAAAGGGGCGTGAAAAAGCCCTGAGAAATAACCATCCCTGGATATTTTCCGGCGCCATTTTAGAAGCCCCTAAAAATATGAAAGGTGAAATATACGAAGTATATAGCGCCGAACATGAAAAGCTTGGAGAAGGGTTTTTTAATTCTAACTCTCAGCTTATCGGTAGAATGTTATCTTTTGGAAATGAACCTGCTGAAGTGGCTTTAAAACGACACTTAAAAGAAGCGATCCAATCAAGAAACTTTAACTCGGACACAAATGCCTATCGACTTGTAAATGGGGAAGGCGACTTCCTTCCGGGTTTAATAATAGATAAATATGACGATTTAGCAGTTATTCAGATTGGCTCGATGGGCATGGAGCGTTTAAAACCTCTTATCCTCGAATCACTCCCCTTTAATTATATATATGAGAAATCTGATTCTTTTTCACGCAAGGAAGAAGGATTAAAACCTTTTGAAGGTTGGCTCAAAGGCACTTCAGATCCTACCCGAATTATTAAAGAACGTGGCATTCAATTTAAAATCGAGCTTTCAGGTCAGAAGACGGGCTTTTTTCTTGATATGAGAGAAATGCGTGCCTTAATTCAATCGCTTAGTAAGGGAAAACGTGTTTTAAACACCTTCTCTTATTCCGGAGGATTTAGTCTTTCCGCATTAAAAGGCGACGCACTTAGCGTGACCTCGGTCGACATTTCTCGACCCGCTATCGATTTATTGAATGAGAACATTGCCTTAAATAACTTTAAAGAGCAGCCGAGTTTTGTTGCGGATGTTTTTGAGTTTTTACGAGAAAAGCCGCTAGATTATGATATCGTTGTTTTAGATCCTCCCGCATTTGCCAAAAAAGCCAAGGATGTGGTGGCTGCTTGCAGAGGTTATAAAGATCTCAATCGTATCGCCATGAAAGGGATGCCCAAAAACTCCTTCCTATTAACTGCGTCTTGCTCGCATCATGTGGATGAAAAACTCTTTCAGCAAGTGGTCTTTCAAGCTTCAAGGGAAGCTAATCGTGAAGTGCAAATTGTAGAGAAGCACAGGCTTGCCTCCGATCATCCTATTAATATAGCTTGTCCGGAAAGTTCTTACTTAAAAAGTCTGTTATTGAAAATAAATTAGGTCTCGCGAAACGCGAGACCTAAAAAAGAATTATCTTTCGTTACGACGATTAGGATTTTGTTGATTTGGATTGTTCGAACGGAAATTACCTTGGTTAGAAGAAGGACCGGCATTGCTTGGATTGCTGCCCATGCTTGATGATGATCTTGAAGCGCCGCTTCCTACAGTTTCTTCAAAACGTGTAAGTTCTTCTTCGGCTCTTTCTTTTGCGATGCCGTATTTTTGTTGGATTAAGCCAATTAGAGCTTCTCTCTTACCATTGATGCGAGCGATATCGTCATCAGTAAGTTTGCCCCATTTTTCTTTAACTTTTCCAGCGAGCTGTTTCCAAGCTCCTTGAAATTGATCTTTATTCATACAAACCTCCACACAAATTAATGATACAGGCCATTAGTTACAAAATCTTAAATATGATTATTGTTGTCCAACAGTATTTTAATTAATTAATTCTCTAACAGTTGCTGTAAAATAATCAATCTTCTATTAAGAAGCCATGATGGCTGGCTTATTTCTTATATTCGCTTTTGCCCTAGGCGCAATTTGGCTAGGATATCGCAAAGTGGCGATAGGCTTAATTG
>JAGVJG010000083.1 GCA_020051235.1 Parachlamydiales bacterium
AGTAACCGTTACGGTGGTGTTATCTACGTCGGACAAACTGATTGCATTCGAGTTTGCCGCAGAGAATACGAGAGTCGTATCTTCATTGACAGTTTGAGCGGAGGGAACCGTATTTACGGGTGCATCGTTAACGGCGTTGACGGTAATGTTAACGTTATCGGTATCAGTTAAACTTCCATCGTTTGTTACAATTTGAACACTCGCAGATCCATTGAAGTTGGCATTTGGAATAAAGCTCATTCCGTTCAGAGCATTATTGATAGCGGTTTGAGATCCGCTGAAAGTCATCGTACCATCTGAGGTTCCATCGCCATTTGTAAAGGTAAGCCCTGTTAATCCACTTAAAGTAAGGGCGCCGTTGGTAGCTGTTAATGTTACTGTAACAGTAGTGTTGTCAACGTCAGATAAACTGATGGCATTGGAATTAGCTGTAGAGAATACGAGGGTTGTATCTTCATTAACGGTCTGTGCAACGGGCACTGTATTAACGGGCGCATCGTTGACCGCAGTGACATTGATATTTACGGAATCAGTATCAGTTAAATTTCCATCATTGGTAACGATTTGAACACTAGCCGATCCATTATGGTTTGCATTTGGAATAAAGCTCATTCCATTAAGAGCTGTATTAATGGCAGACTGTGTACCGCTAAAGGTCATCGTACCATCAGCCGTTCCATCACCATTTGTAAAGGTAAGCCCTGTTAATCCGCTTAAAGTAAGGGCGCCGTTGGTAGCGGTTAAAGTAACAGTAACATTAGTGTTGTCAACGTCGGATAAACTGATGGCGTTGGAATTAGCAGTAGAGAAAACAAGGGTTGTATCTTCATTAACAGTCTGTGCAACAGGAACTGTATTAACAGGTGCATCGTTGACCGCATTAACTGTGATATTAACGTTATCCGTATCCGTTATATTTCCATCATTAGTAACTATTTGAACGCTTGCCGATCCATTAAAGTTAGTACTTGGAGCAAAGCTCATTCCGTTTAGAGCATTATTAATAGCGGTTTGTGTTCCGCTAAAGGTCATAGTACCATCAGCCGTTCCATCACCTGTCGTGAAGGTAAGTCCTGTCAATCCATTTAAAGTAAGCGCACCGTTTGTCGCTGTTAAAGTAACGGTGACGGTGGTGTTATCAACATCAGACAGGCTTATTGCATTGGAGTTAGCAGTAGAGAAGACAAGAGTCGTATCTTCGTTAATAGTTTGAGCAACGGGTACGTTGTTTACAGGAGCATCGTTGATTGCATTAACGGTAATATTTACAGAGTCTGTATCGGTTAAGCTTCCATCATTGGTTACGATTTGAACACTAGCCGAGCCATTATAGTTTGCATTTGGAATGAAGCTCATTCCGTTAAGAGCTGTATTAATGGCAGACTGTGTACCGCTAAAGGTCATCGTACCATCTGCCGTTCCATCACCATTTGTAAAGGTAAGACCTGTCAATCCACTTAAAGTAAGGGCGCCGTTCGTAGCAGTTAAAGTAACGGTGACAGTTGTGTTATCCACATCGGATAAGCTAATTGCGTTAGAATTGGAGGTAGAGAAAACGAGCGTTGTGTCTTCGTTAACAGTTTGTGCAACGGGAACATTATTGACTGGCGCGTCGTTGACAACCGTGACGTTAATGTTAACAGTGTCGGTGTCGGTAAGGTTAGCGTCTGTTGTTACAACTTGAATGCTTGCCGAACCATTGTAGTTTGCATTGGGAATGAAGCTCATTCCATTAAGAGCCGTGTTAATATTTGCTTGAGTGCCGGTGATTTTGATTACGGGATCGGTTGTTCCATCGCCGGTAACAAAAGTAAGGCCAGTTGTTCCACTTAAACTCATGACCCCGTTGGTTGCCGTTAAAGTAACGGTTACCGTTGTATTGTCTACATCTGTAATCGAGATGGCGTTGGAATTGGCGTTGGAGAACACAAGGGTTGTATCTTCGTTGACCGTTTGAGATACGGGGATTGTATTGACGGGGGCATCGTTAACGGCGTTTACAGTTATGTTAACATTATCGGTGTCCGTTAAATTACCATCATTAGTAACTATTTGAACGCTTGCCGAGCCATTGTAGTTGGCATTCGGAATAAAACTCATTCCATTGAGGGCAGTATTAATAGCCGATTGTGAGCCACTAAAGCTCATGGTGCCGTCAGCCGTTCCATCCCCATTGGTGAAAGTAAGTCCTGTCACACCGCTTAAAGTTAAAGCACCGTTTGTTGCCGTAAGGGTAACGGTAACGGTTGTATTGTCAACATCGCTTAAGCTGATTGCATTGGAATTTGCATTGGAGAATACAAGTGTTGTATCTTCGTTCACTGTTTGAGCGGAAGGAACCGTGTTAACAGGGGCATCGTTAACGGCGTTTACAGTTATGTTAACATTATCGGTGTCCGTTAAATTTCCATCATTTGTAACTATTTGAACGCTTGCCGATCCAAAATAGTTTGCATTGGGTATAAAGCTCAATCCATTGAGGGCGGTATTGATGGCAGATTGCGTACCGCTGAAGGTCATCGTGCCATCTGAAGTTCCGTCGCCATTAGTAAAAGTAAGGCCCGTTATTCCATTTAAAGTAAGAGCGCCGTTTGTAGCCGTTAGGGTAACGGTAACAGTTGTGTTGTCGACGTCGGATAAGCTAATTGCGTTCGAATTGGCGCTGGAAAAAACAAGAGTTGTGTCTTCATTTACTGTTTGAGCAACCGGAACATTATTTACAGGAGCGTCATTTACGGCATTAACAGTAATATTTACAGTATCTGTATCGGTGAGTGTTCCATCGGTGGTTAATACTTGAATAGAAGCGGAGCCGTTATAATTTGCTGTAGGTGCAAAACTAAGTCCATTCAAAGCATCGTTAATATTGGCTTGAGTGCCCGTAATTTTGATGATAGGGTCAGCGGTCCCATCTCCCGTTATAAATGTAAGTCCTGTTGTTCCACTTAAATTTAAAGTTCCGTTGGTTGCCGTCAACGTTACGGTTACGGAAGTAGTGTCTATATCATTTATAGAAATGGCATTCGAATTAGCGTTAGAAAAGACTAAATTTGTATCTTCGTTGACCGTTTGAGAAGATGGAATAGTATTTATAGGGGCATCATTTACGCTATTTACATTAATGTTGATGGTGTCGTTACTAACAGTTTGGCCATCATCGCTCGAATAAACAACGATTGAAGCCGATCCATTATAATTTGCGTTTGGAGTAAAAATTAAACCATTAAGTGCAGCATTTACATCAGCCAATGTACCTGAAAATTCAATAACCGATTGATTGGTTCCACTCGTACTGTTGTAAAAGGAGAGGCCCGACGTTGTGCTTAAAGTCATTAAGCCATTCGTGGAGTTTAAACTAACTCCTAAAAAATCTCCGTCGATATCTGTAAAAGTAATGGCATTGCCATTTGAAGATGAAAATATGAGATTTGTATCTTCGTTAACGGACTGTGTTCCTGGAATATTTTGGACAACAGGATCATTAACCGCGTTAATGGTTATATTAACCGTTTCTGTATCGGTCAAAGATCCATCTGTTGCAATCACCTGAAGGCTTGCAGAACCATTGTAATTGGAGGTCGGTGCGAAACTTAAGCCGTTTAAAGCATTATTAATATTGGCTTGAGTGCCTGTTATTTTGATAACGGGATCAGCGGTTCCATCTCCCGTTACAAAAGTAAGCCCTGTTGTTCCGCTAAGGCTAATGACGCCATTTGTAGCGGTTAAAGTCACGGTTACGCTGGTAGTGTCGATATCACTTACCGAGATAACATTAGAATTGGCAGACGAGAAAACAAGGGTTGTGTCTTCATTAACCGATTGAGTGGTGGGATAGGTAACAATGGGGGAGTCATTTACGGCATTAACAGTGATATTTACGGTATCTGTATCGGTTGAAGTTCCATCGGTGGTTAGTACTTGAATAGAAGCGGAGCCGTTATAATTTGCTGTAGGAGCAAAACTAAGTCCATTCAAAGCATTATTAATATTGGCTTGAGTGCCCGTAATTTTGATGACAGGGTCGGCGGTTCCATCTCCGGTAATAAAAGTAAGACCTGTTGTTCCACTTAAAGTTAAAGTCCCGTTGGTTGCTGTCAACGTTACGGTTACGGAAGTAGTGTCTACATCATTTATAGAAATGGCATTTGAATTTGCCGACGAAAAGATGAGAGCGGTGTCTTCATTAACCGTTTGACTCGAAGGAATAGTATTTACCGGTGCATCATTAACCGCATTGACAGTGATATTGACTGTATCTGTATCGGTTAAACTTCCATCTGTTGTTAAAACTTGTATTGAGGCCGTTCCATTAAAATTGGACGTCGGTACAAAACTTAATCCATTTAATGCAGTGTTAATATTAGCTTGAGTACCGCTAATTTTTATGACGGCGTCTGTAGTTCCGTCTCCGGTTAAAAAGGTTAATCCCGTCGTTCCACTTAAGCTCATTACACCATTTGTCGCGGTTAAGGTGACAGTAATGGTGGCATTATCCACATCATTTATTGATATGGCGTTTGAGTTTGCCGAAGAAAAGATGAGGGTTGTGTCTTCGTTAACCGTTTGACTCGAAGGAATAGTATTTATCGGTGCATCATTAACTGCATTAACAGTAATGTTAACCGTGTCGGTATCTGTTAAATATCCGTCTGTAGCTATTACCTGAAGGCTCGCTGATCCATTATAGTTTGCAGTTGGAGCAAAACTTAATCCATTTAAGGCATTATTGATATTAGTTTGGGTGCCTGTAATTTTAATGATGGGATCGGCCGTTCCATCACCTGTAACAAAAGTTAGTCCTGTCGTTCCATTTAAACTGATAACGCCATTCGTAGCGGTTAAGGTAACCGTAACGGTCGTGCTGTCAGAATCGCTCACTGATATTCTATTTGAATTTGTCAATGAGAAGATAAGGTTCGTATCTTCGTTTACAGATTGAGAACTTGGATAAGTTATTACAGGGATGGCGCTAACATTGATATTGACAGTATCCGTATCCGTTAAACTACCATCAGTTGTTAAAACTTGGATAGAGGCAGTGCCGGAAAAATTATTTGTTGGGGTAAAAGTTAAGCCGTTTAAAGCGTTATTTATATTGGTTTGTGTTCCGGTAATCTTAATTACAGAATCGTTTGTGCCATCTCCCGTTTGGAAGCTAAGACCTGTCGTTCCGCTTAAACTCATTACTCCATTAGCTGCAGTCAATGTAACGGTGACATTAGTTGTATCTACATCATTAACAGAAATTAGGTTCGAGTTAATAGCTGAGAATATTAGCGAAGTATTTTTAATTAGACTTTGCGCACCTGGAATTGTGTTTATCGGAGCATCATTTGACGAGTTAACATTTATATTTACATAATCGGTGTCAGTTAGAGCGCCATCGGTAGAAGAGATTTGTATACCTGCCGAACCTGTAAAATTAGAAGTGGGTGTAAATACCAAGTTATTAAAGGCTGCATTCAAACTTGCTTGTGATCCGCTTACTTTTATGACGGAATCAGAAGTTCCATCTCCGGTAATAAACGTTAAACCCGATGTATCACTTAATGTAATTTCGCCATTTATAGCCGTTAAAGTGACGGTTAAGTTGCTTCCATTAGCGTCATAGACTGAGAATAAATTCCCATTAGACGAGTTGAAAGTTAAACTGGTGTCTTCAGTGATGGTTTGGTTATTCGAATTGATCGTATTAACCGGTGCCGAATTGCTGCCTACGGTGACAGTGACAGTATCGGTATCCGTTAGCGAACCATCGGTTGAAATAACTTGAATGGAGGCGTTCCCCGAAAAGTTGGTCGTTGGATTAAATATTAGACCATTTAGGGCGTTATTGATGTTGGTTTGTGTGCCGCTGAACTTCAAAGTCCCATCACTCGTTCCGTCTCCGGTAATAAACGTCAGTCCCGTTGTTCCGTTAAGCGTCATTAATCCGTTGCTGGCCGTTAATGTTACGGTTACATTCGTTGTATCAACATCTAAAACAGAAATAGCGTTAGCATTATCGATCGAGAAAATAAGACTTCCGTTTGTAGCTGTGAATTGATTGGCCGGAAGTGAATTAATAGGTGTGTCGTTAGCTGAGGTAACATTAATATTTACTGTATCGGTATCAGTAAGGGCACCATCGGTTGTAACGATTTGAATTCCGGCAGAACCGAAGTAATTATCGGTGGGTTTAAAAACAAGATTGTTTAAGGCTGCATTTATAGCAGCTTGAGATCCGCTTATTTTTATTATGTTATCGGCTATTCCATCTCCGGAAATGAAATACAGCCCCTCAGTTGTGCTTAAAGTGATATTTCCATTTATGCCCGTTAAAGTGACGGTTAAATAACTTCCATTTGGATCCGTCACTGAAATTAAATTACTATTAGATGAATTAAATACTAAACTAGCGTCTTCAGTAATGTTTTGTGTTGTTGTGGGTATAGTATTTACAGGTTCTGTATTTGAACCGACAGTAATACTTATTATATTGCTTTCAGTTGAAGTGCCATCTGTTGTCGTAATTTGTATTCCACCGACACCTGAGAAGTTCGTGGTGGGGTTATATGAAAGACCATTAAGGGCGTTATTGATCGCTGTCTGCGTGCCGCTAAACTTCATCGTAGCGTCAGACGTTCCATCACCCGATGTAAAAGTAAGGCCTGATGTTGTACCGAGCGTCATTAGCCCATTTAATGACGTTAAAGTAATAGTGATATTGGTAGTATCAACATCTGAAACTGAGAGAGCATTTGAGTTTGCGGCCGAGAAAATGAGAGTGGCATTTGTTGCAATAACTTGATTGGGAGGAAATGTGTTAATTGGAGCATCGTTAACGGAGTTAACGTTAATAGTGATGGAATCGGTATCAGTTACATTACCATCATCGGAAATGATTTGAATCGAAGCCAAACCCGTATAATTTAAATCGGGTGTGAAAGATAGGCCGTTTAAAGCGGAATTAATATTAGCTACAGATCCGCTAAAGGTCATTATTCCATCCGCGGTTCCATCACCTGTTGTAAACGTAAGACCTGTTATTTGAGATAAAGTTATAATTCCATTATTGGCATTCAATGTGACCGTTATAGACGTATCAGTAGCATCTGAGATTGAAAAAACATTTCCGTTGTCACTCGAAAATATTATAGCCGTATCTTCTAATGTCAATTGATTTGAGGGTACTGTATTTACAGGTGCGGTATTATTTTCATAGGCCCAAAGCTCAGTTCCTCCTGATGCCGTTGTAGCAGTGAAAAATAACATATCTCCGACCACAGTAAGGTTGGTCGGATTAGAAGTGGTAGAGCCTGAGTAAATATCCTTTAAAAGCTTAGTTCCATCAGCCGTTCCATCACTTACCCAGATTTCATTACCTGTACTTCCATCATTTGCAACGAAATATAGAGTTCCATCGATAACGGTAAATTTAGTAGGGCTTGAGGAAGCGCCGCTACTAGATGTATTAATATCTTTTAAAAGAACAGTGCCGGATGAAGATCCGTCTGTTTTCCAAATTTCTGAACCCGTCGTTCCATCGGAGGCAGAAAAATAAACGTAGCCGTCTATGTAGGTTAAGTTACCCGCCCCACTACCCGTGCTTCCTGAAACAATGTCCTTAATTATTACTGTGCCACTGCTTGTCCCATCGCTTTTCCAAATTTCAGCGCCCTGAGTAGTGGTAGTCGCAACAAAGTAAAGGGTCCCGTTGGCATTAATTAAGGAGGTAGGAGAGGAGGCCCCTGTACCCGACTGAATATCTTTTACAATCACCGTACCCGTAGAAGTTCCGTCACTCTTCCATAGCTCGACACCTGCAGTGCTAGTATTCGCTGTAAAGTAAAGCGTTCCGTTTACATTTGTTAAATTTCCGGGACTCGAGCTTGTTGAACCTGAATAAATATCTTTTACAAGTACAGTACCATTTGAAGTTCCATCGCTTTTCCAAAGTTCAATACCGGTTGAACCGTCTGTAGCTGTGAAATAAAGCGTACCATTTATGTTGATAAATTTAGCGGGGCTCGAACTTGTGTTACTTGAAGAGCGGATGTCTTTTACCATCACTGTTCCAGTTGAGGTGCCATCGCTTTTCCATAGCTCAATCCCTTTTGTGCCATCATTAGCTGCAAAGAAAAGGGTTCCATTGACGTTTGTTAAGCTCGTAGGTGTAGAGCTTGAAGTGCCAGAATAAATATCTTTTACTAAAACAGTACCTGAAGAAGTTCCATCACTTTTCCATAATTCAACACCTGTAGAGCCATTATTGGCAGTGAAGTATAGGGTTCCATTGACGTTGGTAAGGTTTGAAGGAGAAGAACTGCTCGTTCCTGAACGGATATCTTTAACAAGAACGGTACCTGCTGAGGTTCCATCGCTTTTCCAAAGTTCAGTACCATTTGCACTTGTTGTAGCAGTAAAAAAGAGAGTTCCGTTTATGTTAACAAAGTTCGCGGGGTTAGAAGATCCTGTTCCAGATACAATATCTTTAACCATATAGGCTGTATGGTCAAGAACTCCGGTCCACTCATTTAGCTGGGTGTCGTTAAAGTAGGTTTGGCCCGCATTTACGTTACCAATTTCAAGTTGCCAGTTACCGCCCAAATCGGCGCTACCTGTAAAGTCGGTTGTTGCTGCAATGGAAACATAGTGGCCTGCGCTCGAATCATCGATATAGGCATCAAGAGCGGAGACTAAAGCTGCTCCATCTGTGCCCAAACCCACATTACAAGCTAATAGATCAATTCGGCCTTCATTGTTTACGAGACTTGAAACATCTTTCCAAAAAGATTGGAGGGCCGTGTCAGATTGCAGCCCTTGCATAGACATCGTTTTTGTGTCGGTAAGAGAAAATTCGGCTTCGGTACCGTAGCTAATAAATGCAATAGAAGAGGCTTTTTCACCTTTTAGGGTTTCAGAGATTTTAGAAACAATGTCGTTCAATGTCGATGTAGATGCATCATAAGTGACAACTTTAACATCATCACGAGCCGCTTGCGCCAAAATATCTACGTTTTTGACTTGGCTCGACAAGACAATAACTTTTACACCCTGATCTTGGCTTTCGCTGCTTGTATGTTGCACATCGCTATGATCAGTTGATGCTTCCGGGTTTGCTTTTTCGACCGTTTGAGTGGAATGCTGATCGCCCGATTGGGCGGCCGCTTGAGTCGCTTGATTCGCTTCTTTTTGCGCTTCCGCTTGTTTGTCAACTTGATGATCGGTTTCGTGAGCCGCCGCTTGATTGGAAACGTCAGCTGCGGCTGCGGCGTCTAATAAAATCCGCTCTTCTAAGGGAATAATACGAAGAGGTTTTTCCGTTCCGTCAAAAGGGTTTTTCATAAATCTTCCTCTTTATTTTGGAAGTATCGAGGAAGACCTATGCTATTATTAATTTGTTCAAGCGATAGCATGAAATTTCCATATCTTTCATAAGCTGTCATTTCAGCTAGGAAAGCATCGGATTCATAAGAGAGAACATCTCCGTCGTGAAATTCGCCCACTTTTAAAACTTGCAACGCCTGATCTTTAAGCTTTTGCTGGGTATTATTGTAGTCTTTGGCAATGAGATAATTGTCATACGCATCTTGGTTGAGTAGTAGGGCGAGTTGTATTTGGGTTAGAACGCCCAGTGTCAAGGCAACGCGATTCTTTTTGACAAGCTCTTGTTGTTGTTCGGCGGCTTTCATACCGTAATAGGCGTTAGGAATGCCAAAAATATTATAGGTGATTTTTAAACCGGCTTGAAGCCAGTGATTCCAAATTAAAAATTTATTCGAGTCGAATTTAGTTTGTCCATAAGGTCCAAGGCCGGGTATCAGTTGCAGGGCTTGATTGTGCACTTCATCGATAAAGACTTTTTCTTCTACATCTTTTCCAAATAACTCGGGTCGATGGGTAACCGCAATGCCTTCTAGTTCATTCCAATTAAACTTGAATGATTCAATGGCTCCCATTTCCATCGGTATCATTTCAAACATATCTGCGCTTCTTAATCCCATAAATTGGGCAAGTTGGGATTTGGCAGTTGTATAATCTCGGTTAAAATCTTGAAGTTGCAGTTTAAATTTAGAAAGCTGCGCATCCATTTTTAAATTGGGCATAGCGGGCAAAGTACCCTTGTCAACATAGTACCGAATCTTTTGTTGATACTCGTTTATGCGATTAATAAGATCTTTTGCGCGACTGATGCCTTTCAAAGCCAGCTGCGCTTTCCAATAGCTTTTTGTGACTTCTAAAATGAGGTTTTGTTGAAGGCGAATATAATCGAGCCTTAGCATGACCGTTCGGTTGGCTTCTTGTCTCGCGCGATTGAAAGCGAGTGCAAAATCGATAATATTCCACGTAAAGGTAATATCGTAAGTAGTGTCATGTTGTTCGGATGAAATACTGGGTGGGGCAGGAGGCTGATTGGTTAACGATTGTGAGAAGGAGCCTGTATTTCGATTTCTACCATATTGCTCAAGGTTGAACATGAGCTGAGGAAGCATTTTCCAAGTCGCTTGAGTATACTCTTCTTCTTTAATTCTAACTTCTTGAGCTTTAACTCTTAAGTCAAGGTTTTGATGAACCGCCGCTTCAATGATTTCGTTGTAGCTTAAAGCATGTAAAGGGACTTCTGCTTTTGATATTTCATTCTCATCAAAATCGAGGTTTTCGCTACGCAAAAGATTCAAATTTTTTTCGTGAATAGGGCAGCATGCTGCAAAGAGAAAAGCGGGGATAAGAAGTCGACGTTTCATATCCCACATATAATCGATTTATATCTAATTTTAAATGATTTAGAAAGGATCTAGCAGATCCTTTCTAAGTAACTGAAACTAAAAGATTTGATTAGGTTCAAAAAAGAAGGTGATTTCCTGGGCCGCGGACTCTGGACTATCGGATCCATGAACCGCATTTTCGGTCATAGATTTGGCGAAGTCTTTACGAATGGTTCCAGGCTCTGCTTTTTCAAAATTGGTTGCGCCCATGATTTTGCGATTTTTTTGGATGGCATCAGGGCCGTCTAAAACCATCACAACAACTGGGCCTGAAGACATAAATTTCGTTAAGTCTTCATAAAAAGGCCTGCCTTTATGAACAGCGTAAAAATCGCCCGCTTTTTCTTTTGAAAGTTGGACTTTCTTGATGGCCGCGATTCTAAGGCCGTTTTTTTCAAAGCGATCAATAATCGCCCCGACATGGTTTTCACGAACGGCATCAGGTTTTATGATTGATAAAGTTTGTTCTGCGAAAACGAGAAAGGGAACTAGCGCTAAAAAGACTGTCTTTAACATAAAATTTCTCCATGATCTAAAAATTCTTTAAAAAATTGGGGGCCGTGGTCTGTAAAAATGGAGTCGGGGTGAAATTGAATACCCGTCATCTTTTTTTCAATATGTTTGAGAGCCATTGGCTCACCCTCTTTTGTCCATGCTACTAATTTTAAGTGAGTTGGGATCGTATCGGGCTTGACGATTAGAGAATGGTAGCGAGCAACGGCTAGTTGTGTTGGGAAAGACATAAACTTATGTTCGATCAAGCTTTTTTTGCCATGCATGGGACGGCGAGCCCGAATGATGGCCGCACCATACGCGGCAGCAATAAGTTGATGGCCGAGACAAATGCCGAGTACAGGTGTTTGTAAATGAGGGATTTGATTTTGAAGGACTTGAACATCGCGAGGCTCACCTGGACCCGGACCAATAACAATTCGATCATAGGCATTATCATCGATAAGAGCCGGAGGGGAAACTTTTACGTCTGCGCCGTGTTTACGCAACGCCTCGTAAATGTTTCCCGTAAATGAATCGAAGTTATCGATTAAAAGAACTTTCATTCTTATCTTTTACGTGGGCAAACTTCGCCGTTTTTAAAGAAAAATTCAATTTCTATAGCTGCATTTTCTTTACTGTCAGAGCCATGTACAGCATTTTCACCTACGCTGGTTGCAAATTCACGACGGATGGTACCGGGTTCAGATTTTGTCCAGTCGGTTGCGCCCATAATTTGGCGGTTTTTTGCAACTGCGTCTTCACCTTCTAAAGCCATAACAAGTACAGGACCTGAAGTCATGAATGATACGAGTTCGCCGTAAAAAGGGCGTTCTTTATGAACAGCATAAAAGTCTTGTGCTTGTTTCTCAGACATTTGAATCATCCGAGCGGCAACAACTTTAAGGCCACCCTTTTCTAATTTTTGGATAATGGATCCAATATTATCTTTTGCTACTGCATCGGGTTTAATAATCGATAATGTTCTTTCGCGGGTCATAAAATCTCCTTATAAGGAAAAGAGTTTAACTGATCCCTTGTCATCTATTCAATATTTCTTCATCATTTCTCCCATGAAAGTACCTCTAAATTGGCTCAAAGAATTTCTTGAATTAAACGTTGCACCCGCCCAAATCGCTACGGCTCTAACCTCGCTCGGATTGGAAGTGGAAGCGATCGATAGCGTAGGTCCCGGTTTTTCTAAAGTGGTTGTAGGAAAAGTTTTAGCCTCAGAAAAGCACCCAAATGCAGATAAGTTGAGCATCGCCCAAGTTACCGATGGAGTAGAAACCTTTCAGGTTGTGTGTGGAGCCCCTAATTGTCGGGCCGGCATTAAAACCGCTTTTGCCATGTTAGGCGCTGAAATTGGCCACGGGGATGACAAAATAAAAATTAAAAAATCCAAGATCCGAGGCGTCGAATCTTTTGGAATGCTTTTGTCAGGTAAAGAACTCGGAATTTCAGAAGATCAAGAAGGAATTATTGAATTTCAAGATCGAATGAAAGAAGGGCAAGACCTAGCTGACTTATACTCCAATACTGTCATTGAAGTCGGTTTAACCCCTAATTTAAGTCACTGTTTATCGATTGAAGGGGTAGCAAAAGAATTAAAAGCTGCTTTCAATTTAAAATTTAAAAAAAGAGAAATTACGTTAACAGAAGAAGGGACTGCCCTTAATTTTAAAGTCGAAGTGAATGATTCGGAAGGTTGTCCTCGTTATTCAGCACGTGTGGTTGAAGGTTTAAAAGTAGGCCCTTCACCTGATTGGTTAAAACAAAAGCTAGAATCGGTAGGCATTCGTTCCATCAATAATTTGGTCGACATTTCAAATTACGTGATGATGGAAACGGGGCAGCCTTTACACGCCTTTGATTTAGATTTATTGAAAGAAAAAGTCATTGTTCGCAAGTCGTTAAAAGACGAAAAACTAACCACTCTGGATGGCAAAGAAAGGGTGCTTGAGGAAGGCACACTCATTATCGCGGATGTTGAAAAGCCTATTGCTGTCGCAGGCGTTATGGGAGGGGCAAATAGTGAAGTAAATGAAAATACGACCCGTGTATTGATTGAATCGGCTCACTTTGATCCTTCTACTGTAAGAAAAGGCGCCAAAAAATTAGGGTTATCAACAGATGCATCTAGACGATTTGAAAGAGGTGTAGACCCCAATTTAACTGTTCGCGCGCTTGATCTCGCCGCTTCTTTGATGATTCAAATTGCAGGAGGCAAAGTTAGTCGCGGTTTAATCGACATCAAAAAAGAAGAATTCAAACCCAAAACGATCAATCTTCGTATCAATCGTGTTAACGGTTTGCTCGGCACTCATTTGGGTCAAGGCGAGATTGAAAGTCTATTGACACGTCTTGATTTTAAAGTGATTCCAAAAGATGCAAATAGCGTGGATGTCGTTTCACCCACTTATAGATTTGATGTCAAAGAAGAAATCGATCTAGTTGAAGAAGTGGCAAGAATTTATGGCTATGACAATATTCCAAGAGAGCCGGCACGTTTCCATGATTCGGAATTGGCAAGCGCCCAAAGCTATATATTTGAAACAGAAGTCCGAGAAAAACTGATTCGTGAAGGGCTTCAAGAGTTCATTAATTGCGATTTGATCGGTCCAACCGCATTGAAAATTGTATCGGGTGTAGAAGCTTTAGAAGATCGTGCCATTAAAGTACTTAATCCCGTTTCAGTTGAACAATCCTCTTTAAGAACGTCGCTTTTACCGGGGCTCTTGCAGACCGTAAAACATAATTTCGACCGAGAATCTAAATCGATAGCCGGTTTTGAAATCGGGCGCATTCATTACAAAGATGAAGATAAATATAAAGAACCCGCTTGTGTAGCGATTGTCCTTTCTGGAGATTCCGCAGATAGTGGCTATGATCCAAAACCTCGCAATTATGATTTTCGTGATTTAAAAGGGATCATTGAGAACTTTTTAACGGCGCTTGGCATTCAAAATGCCTCTTATCGTCCTTCTACTCTTGCAGCCTTACATCCGGGAAGACAAGCCTCGATTTTTGTGAATGGTCTTGAAATTGGATCCTTTGGTGAAATTCATCCCCAAGTTGCGCGTAGATTAGATGGCCCTGGGCGTATATTATTCGCTGAGCTCAATTTGGTAGACCTTTTTAAGTCGCGTAAAAAAGACATACGGATGAAAGAACTCTCGCAATTTCCTGCTATGGAAAGAGATTGGACTTTGACTTTAAAAGAGGAAGCGCCTGTCGCTCAAGTGCTTGCTGCCATCAAGTCCATTCCATCGCAATTACTTGAAGAAGTTTATTTGTCAGATATGTATCGTAGTGCATCGTTGGGATCGAATATTAAAAATGCGACGTTCCATTTTGTTTACCGTGATAAAAATAAAACGCTTGAACAAGAAACGGTAGATAAAGAGCACGCGAGATTGATTGAAACGGCCCTCCATTTAATATCGGGGTGTTTACCATGAAGAAAAGAGCATCATTATTATTGTTAGTAATGGCTTCGTGTCAACAAGCCACTTATGAACCAGATTATGTTCCGGTCGTCGAAGAGCAGTATGTCCACAAGTATGGTTTTGAAGTCTCTCCTCAAGAGTGGCAAAACCGCGGTGAACACGGCCAAAAAATCACGACGCTAAAGAACGGTGTGACCGTTAAGCAAAGTTATAGCTTCGGACAGTTGGATGGGGAATCGACTTACACTTACCCTTATTCTTCAACCATCAATTTAGTTGAACGTTATCAAGAAGGTAAGCTCATTCAAGACGAAGAGCGAAATCAGTCGGGCGTTCCCACTAAAAAACGTGAGTTTTTAGGGAATATCACACGCATCACAGTGTGGTATCAAGGCGGACATCCTCAAGCGATCGAAGAGTATGAAAACGATATCTTGATGAAAGGGGATTATTTGACCCTTCAAGGGGCTACGGAATCGCAAGTAGTCGAGAAAAATGGCGAGAGAATTAATCGTGATTTACAAGGTAATCTCGTATCGAAAGATACGATTGTAAATGGACGTCTTCAAGAAAGAATCGTTTTCTGGGATAATGGAACACCCAAAGAGAGTATTCCCTATAACAAAAGCGGACTTGTGAATGGTCATAGAAAAACGTTCTTGCGTGATGGTGAACCCGCTTCAGATGAAACATGGGAAAATGGCGTGCAAAACGGCTTAACCGTTACTTATAATAACGGCGAAAAGTTTGCTGAAGTTCCTTATCGCAATGGCGTGAAATCCGGTGTTGAAAGACGTTATCGCGATGGTAGCGAGCTTTTCGAACAGGTATCTTGGATCGACGGATCATTAGTCCATTAATTCAAATGGGGAGCTTTCGCTCCCCAAAATTTTTTCAATAATTTAGCGTCTAACAGGTGTACTTGGAAGAGTACTTGTGCTGGGTGCCGTACTTGTCGACGGTGTGGTCATATTTGAGCTTGGTAAAGTGCTTGTCGTCGGCGTAGTCACGTTGGTGCTTGGCAAAGTACTTGTTGTAGGTGAAGTCACACTTGTGCTGGGTGCAGTGTATGCACTATTGGTGCTCGTTGAGGGGGAAGTGGATGTCGATGAATTAGGTGTTAATGGGAATTTATCGTTTGGATATTTTTCATGAACTTTTTCGGTATCAGGAACGATATGTTGACTTGCATCAAAAGCAAATAAAGGAAGCGTTATCAAAGTGGCAAGAAGAAACTTTTTCATAGTTACCTCCGTATAAATCTATTTTAAACAATTCGAATATTTCCTTTTAAAAGAAGCTAAGTAATTAAGGCTAAAGAGCTTTCAACTTCAGCAAGAGGGGGCCGTTCATTCGGTAAAAGGTTAAGCATTCGTTGGTTAATTTCTTTAAAAGGAGAGGATGAAAGATTTTCTGTAAATAAAGTTATCTCATATTTTAAACGATCTAGGGGAATATTATCCTTAAAATCTCCGACTATTTCATAGGGTAACTTATAAGCTAAGCTATTCGGTCGAAATTGAGAAACAATGAGACCTAAACTCCAAATATTGCCTTCACAAGTAGGTCCCACATAAGGTATTAACTCAGGCGAAAGATATTTATAATTTCTCGTATGGGAAGGTAGATTTCCATTCACGGAACTTCCATCCCAATCTGAATAAACAACTAATATTCTTTTTCCGTCGTGATGAAAAAGAATATTCTCGGGTTTCATATCTCCAAGAATAACTTTTTTGCTATGAATGTATGTGAGTCCTTTAACTAGCTGTACGAAAATATCCTGAACATCTTTTATAGAGGGTGGATTTTTGATAAGGACCTTTAAATCACCTTCGTAAAGATATTGAATTTGCATCCAACGAATTTCATTATTCTTCAAATAGCAAAATGAATTAAAGACTTGAACAATGGAGGGATGACCTTCCAAAACTGTTTGAGTTTCCATTTCAAAAGCAATGCGCGCCGCTCTATTTAGTGAAGCGCATGTCTTTAGAAGAGCCACAGGTTTTTTTTGATTATCTTTATTAAGAACACACTCGTAACAAATTTTTGAAGATCCGTTAGATCTAAAATTTATAACGTTTAAACTAAACTCCTGCCATTTTAATTCATTGTCTATTTGGATTGGAGCAGATACATAGGTAAGAGAACTCATGCGTTTGGTTTTACTGAAACGACATTATTAAAACCATTTGCCTTCATCCAAGAAGCCGCAATCATTGATCGAACACCAGATGCACAAGCGAGTGCAAAGGGCTGAGCGCGATTAAGTTGATGGGCTTTTTCAGGAAGGCTTGCAAGTTCAATCCAAACGGAATTGGCAAGTGCCTTTTCATGAACTTCTGGAGAAGTTCTAACATCGATTAACTGATAAGGAGTGGCTTCATCGTTATAAATAACTTTAAGTTTTTCCTTAGGATTTAAATCTAAAGGTTCAACTTCATAAAAACCAATTAGTTTTAAAATATTTTGAACAAAGTCAAAAGGAGCTTTTGGGGGAGGAATAATTTTTAAAGGGGCGTACGGGGCGATCATTGCCGTCCAAACCAAAAAGGCAGGGCACCAAGGGATGTTAATCGCGCCAGGATTATGACCTTCTGCAAAAACAAAAGGATCACGCGTATCAATTAAACAAACGTCTGATTCAAAGGGTAGAACAGTTCCTTTACGATTCATTTCCTTAATTCGATTGAAAGCAATGGGAGAGGCGGGCATTTCATAAAGAACATCTTCAATCCACTCACTTTCCGGTTTTTCTTTTAAGTAAGGATTGGTTGCCCATTCTTCTTCTAGAGTTGCGTCAGGATTATTTCCAATTATTTTTGCACAAAGAGAGCCTGGACCATGAGCAGGTAATAATGCGATCTCTTCAGGCAGGGTCTTTAATCTTTTAAAAATAGATTGATAAAGCTCTCTTGAGGCTGTTTCAGTATCTCCCGTTAAATCAGGTCTTCCAACAGATCCTGCAAAAAGCAAGTCGCCCGATAGTAAAGCGATTAATTTTTCATCATGATAAATTTTATAGCATAAATGTTCAGGGCTGTGGCCCGGGGTGTGAAATGCTTCGTAACGGAAGGTGCCTACCTCAATCGAATCTCCGTCTTTTAATACTACGTCCGCATAAGGAGCAGTCCAATCAGGACCTCCGCAACCGGAGAGATAAATCTTCGGCTTTCCGTCCAATGCCTTTTTTAAAGCAGGAGCTCCCGAAATAAAATCGGCGTGTACATGAGTCTCTAGGATCGCTTCTATGTGATAGCCTTTTGCCGACACGATTCTTAAGATGGGTTCAAGATCAAGTGTAGGATCGATTACCGTGCAAGCAAGACTTGTATCGTCGCCGATAATGTAGGTAAATACGGAAAGTTCTCTTTGATGAAGACGTTGAAATAACATAGAATTACTGATCGGTTACGATTTCTTTTTTGTTGCCGTAGCTAAACAATCTTATTCCACCCAAGAAACAAAGTCCAGAACCAATTGCTAGAGGCAATGAGGAAGTGCTAATGGCAATTATTGCTGAACCTAAGAAAGGAACGAGGGCTCCTCTTAATCCAATCGCCATTAAATTTACGGTTGTGAAAGGGGTACTATCTTCGGTTCTGGCAAAAAGCGGGCCCGACATATTCCAAATGAGTTCTTGTCCGGCTTGTGCGATTCCGTAGCAAAAGTAGGCGATATAAAGCCACATGACATTTGTGGTTGCAATGAAAAGCAATACGGGAAATAAGGCAGCTACAATGGCAATGCTGCCTGAGAAATAGAATACATCGGAGCGATGAAGTCTTTTTCCCCAAACGGGAGAAGCAATAGCGTAGCCTAGACCTTTTGCAAAGGTGATCGCAACGGATATTTCGGTATAAGACAGTCTTAAAACATCAGTAAAAAAAATGGGAAGGGCAGGTTGTATGATCATTAAACCGGCACCCACTACCATAAATCCAATTTGATAGCGAAGAAAGTCAGGCCGATCTTTCAATAACTTGTAAGCATCCGCCCAGGGTTTTTTTACATCGATTTTAATGGGGGAAGGTTTATCGAATGTGATCGTGGGAATTTTTCTTTGGATGAAATCTGCACATAAACCAATACAAGCCGCTGCAGGAAATAGCCATCTCCAGGCTTGTTCAGATCCGTCTAAAATTCCTCCGATTAAAAAGGGAAGAACCCCTCCGCCCATGTAGCAAAAGGCTTGAATTAGAGCGAAGCTGCGTTCTCTTTTTTCTTTTGCAACATTACGATTTAAAAGTTCCATCCAGGCAGGGACGGTGCCGAGCTGTAACATCATGTAAAGGCTATATACGACGACAAAAAACCATGGATTATCAATAAAAGGAAAAAAGAAAAAGGGGATATAAGCCAAAGTTCTTGCTAAACGGATGTTTCCCAGTAAGCGGTCGGGCTTGCCTCCAACTTGATGCCCCCAATACATAGAAAAAAGGGAAAGGAGGGGCTTCAAAGTAACAAGGCAAGCAATTTGAAAAGGACTTGCACCTAAGTCTTTATATAATATGACAGGAATCAATGCGTGAAGCGCCCAGAAGGGAACATCTAGGAGGCGGGTCGCTCCATAACTATAAAGAGATCTTGACTCGGAGGCAATCATGGTTGTTCATCATAACATATCATGAATTTGTCTTTCGCGCTCTCCAATGATTAAGAATTTCTATCATTTTATTTTGAGTCGGCTCAAGTACAACCGTAAGTCCCGGTTTAATCCCTTCTTCAGAGAGCTCAAATGCTTTCATCGTGTTACAAATCCGGCCATCTAATCGCACGCCGAGCCCTTGGATCCCAGCCAGATTTCCCCAGTCCCCAAACATTTTAAGTGTCATTTCACAGGCGGTAATCATAAAAATGATTTGTCGCTTAGGGTGCTCTTCAATTACTTTAAATATTTCTTCACCAATATAGTGGATAGTCGGAATGAATAAAGGGCGAGTGTCCGCTTCGGGCAAATGATGGACCGCTTTTCCAATAAAACACTGCCTGCAAACTAAATTTTCAGGATCTGCTACACATTTATCAGTAAATCTTCCCGAGGGGCATTCTAACGGTTTATGGCAGTAAGAAAAGCCAACTACAAAAATGGGATCGTTCTCAAACAAATTTTTGATTTCATCAACCGATTTTATACCGTAAAGATAAAAGTCTCCGTCATTCTTTAGGGGACTGAACAAAGACTTAAAATAGTTTAACCCATGTTTAAAAGGTTTTTTTAAAACATGGCGCATGATCTGAAAGTTTTTATCTTTTTTGATCATCCAATAAAGGCTTTTCCATTTTAAAAAGCGGGCAGTATCAGGGGTTATGCCTACCATTTTAGGCATTTTTTCTAGCGTTTTAAGAGGTTTAAGTTTCGCTGCCTCTTTCGCATTATAGTCCCAATCTTGCAAAACGGTAAGTTTTCCCATATCCTTCTATAGCATGTTTAATATAACTCCTGAAGAAGCTAAAAAGCAATTCACTACCCTTAGCTTTAACGGAAAACGGATCGTCGCCGATCTTTTTGGTAAGCATAAGGTGACTTTAGTGGCGGAAGTGACCGACACGATCCGATTATCGGCTTTTTTTACGGTTAATGATAAAGAAATAGAATCCACTGCCGTAGACTGCCTTTTTTCAGGCCCTCCCGTCGGCTTTATCAAGGGAATTTCTCTTTATTTCTTGGATACTTTTGTTCCCTATACCTTATTGAAATCGTTGCCTAAAACAATAGATCGAGAAAAGCTTGAAGAGTTGATTGAAGAATACGATGTAATTGTTTTGGGGGAATTGCCCAAGAAAACAGGTAAAATAAGGTGGCTTGATCCCTATGGAATGACAGCTAGCCTTCTTACGCCTGAGCTGTCGAAGGAGCTCGCCGAGTGTGGTTATAGGTTTAACCAATCGCATTATTATTGTCCGAAAGACAAAGTCTTCCAAGTTACGGAGACACTTGTTGCCGGTGGATGGGCAATTTTGAACGCTAAAAATCAACAAATGATTCCATTAACCGACTGCAAAGTCGATACCCGAATTGTAGACAATCAAGTTGAAGTGGAAGGGGAACTTTTCTTTGGCAGCGATAAAATTGCCTTACAAAAGGATCTAACTCTTCCTGAAAATAAAGTAGGGTTATTGCCGGATAATTTTAAGTGGAAGGCGCTCTTTGGCAAAGCGAAGGAGCGGGAAGGGAAGTGGATCTTAGATAAAAAAGAAGTGGGGCTCGTTTTAGATAAATTCAATCCTCCCGCCATCTCACCAACTTATTTTAATGCCGAACTTAGAGATTATCAAAAGCAGGGACTTAATTGGCTTAACTTCCTTTATCAAAATGGCTATTCAGGCCTTTTGGCAGATGATATGGGGCTCGGCAAAACAGTTCAAACACTTGCCTTCTTGACCACGATAAAAGGGCCTATTTTAATTGTAGCTCCTACATCGCTTCTTTTTAATTGGCAAAGGGAAATTGCTAAATTTTGCCCTGAGCTTCCTTGCGAGATTTATCATGGAAAAGAAAGATGCGCGGATTTTTCGCAAGGGATCGTGCTTACTTCATATGGCCTTATTCGTAATGATCTTCCCTTTTTTCAAAGAGTGGAATGGGACGCGTTGATCATTGATGAAGCTCAATATATGAAAAATAAATCAAGCGATACTTATCAAGCGATTACTTCATTAAAATCAAAATTTCGTCTTTCTGTAACGGGAACACCCGTCGAAAATCGGCTCGATGAATTGAAAGCCCATTTTCATTTTTTAATGCCCCATTTAATGGATGCAAACGAACCGATTGAAGTGATAAGGAAAAAAATCGGTCCTTTTACGTTAAGGCGAACAAAAGATCAGGTTCTAAAAGAGCTTCCACCCTTAATTGAGAAAACGATCTTTTGTGAGATGTCTATTGAGCAGAAAAGGGCTTATGACGATCTTTTACAAGGCACCCAAAATGAGCTAGAACAAACCGATAATCCCATTCAGATTTTAGAATTAATCTTAAGACTTAGGCAAATGGCTTGCCATCCTGCTTTAATGGGACATGCAATTAAAGATAGCGGAAAGACCGATCAGATAATTTCCGATATACAGACATTAATTGCAGAAGGGCAACGGGTGCTTGTATTTAGCCAATTTACTTCTTTTTTAAAGATCGTAAAATCTCAGTTCTCTTCGGCTCTTTATTTAGACGGAGAAACCAGGAATAGAGCTGAAATTATCGATGCTTTTCAAAATAAAGAAAACCCGCTTCTTTTTATGTCTTTAAAAGCAGGGGGAGTCGGACTCAATCTTACTCAAGCCGATACGGTTTTACTGCTTGATCCTTGGTGGAATGAAGCGGCGGAAATGCAGGCTATTTCTCGTGCTCATCGTATGGGCAGAGATAAGCCGGTCTTCACAAGAAGGTATATTTCAATAGGTACGATTGAAGAAAAAATAGAAGAGCTTAAAAAAGAAAAAAGAGCTCTTTTTGATGAGCTCTTTAATGAAAGCCTCTCGGCAAAAACGCTGAAGTTGTTGTTTTAAGCTTCTTCGTCTTCTAAGAGACCGTTATCTATAATTTCGCGTGCGCTTCTTTTAACGCTGGCAAGTCCATCTGAAAATCCAAGCAATCTCATTAATTGGTCAACTTGCTCCACTTCTGTTTGAAGTTGGTCATTTATAGACTCTAACTTGGCTATCTCTTTGAGAAGTTGTGTCTTGGTCATTGGATTGCCTCCTGTTATGAATACAGGAGCAGCTTTCGTGCCAAAACCGTAAGAAACTAGGTTTCAATACCTTCGGCCTTTAGCATCTGGCGCTTCATTTCCAGTCCATAGCCAAATCCGACCAGCCCTTTTTGCCCAACTACCAGGTGGCAGGGAACAACGTAGGGAAAAGGGTTAAGACGCATGGCAGTTCCTACTCCTCTAGGGGAAGTTCCGCATAACTTAGCCAGTTCTCCGTAGGTAATAGTCTTATTGCGGGGAAGTCTTAGTAAAACTTCATATACTCGTTGTTGAAAGGGAGTGGTTTTTGTCCAATCAAGTGGAGGAAGTTTTTCCTTCCCTTTCATGTAAGCATTAAGCGGAGCATCCCACGAAAATGTTTCTGCAGGGAGTAAAGTAATTTTAGTAATGAGTGACTTGTTTGTTTCGACTTTGATGTGTAGCATACCCCTATTATGATTCAACACTTTAAAAACTACTACTGGAAAGAGGGGCGTCCCTACGGTATAGAGCCTACTGATGAAAATCATTACTATCGCATCGTGACCGATCCCTATCATAAGCGCTATTCGGTAGAAGAATATGAAAAGTCAAAGTTTAAACGCATCGTTTACGACTCTAACCTCTTTGATTTTCGAGCTCTAAAAGATCCACGTCAGGCAAGTTGGTTGAAAGAAAGTCTCTCTAACACCGAAAGTCTTTTGCGTAATCAGGACGATCGTGTCGTTCTATTAGAAAAATATACTTTCGCAAGCGATCGTCCCCGGTATTGTCACTACTATATCCCTCAAGGCCTCCTCGTTGCCCATCACAAAGTTTTCTATAAGGATGTCGGCGACGCCTTTGATGGTGTGATTCTCTATGACACCTCAGATCGCCCCGTCATGCAGAAGTCCTACAAAGTAGAAGACGAAGAATTCACCGAGCTTATCGAAGAGAAGTGGAATTTCAACGTGCCTAAGTAAAACCGTTCCCGTGCCCGATTTTCTCAAAAAAATGAAGAGTTAATATCTTTTAATCGTCACGGAATGCATTAGATTTCTTCTCGAGATTTGTCAAAAAATGCTGAAGCATTTTCCGACCCATACACTTGTCGGGGCTGCCGCCCCCGCACCCCGGCCATTTCTGACGTGCCCAAATCGCGTATACCGCATAACGGGGCTCTCGCTCGAACGTGCCTAAAGCACG
>JAGVJG010000081.1 GCA_020051235.1 Parachlamydiales bacterium
GAGTTAGCTTTAAAGCATTTGCGATAGTGGCTATAGCTCCACGTTTTTTGAAAGAGCCTTGATCAAAAAGGTGGGTAACGATTTCTTGTTTATCTTTATAAGTCAGTTGAACAGCGCTCAAAGCATTTTGAAATAGATATTTATTAATCTCATCTTGAATTTCTTCTTCATGGGTCAACTGTTTGTCATTTATATCATTAAGACCTACTAAACTGTTGTTTTCACAACTCATGAAAAATTCGAGAAACTTTTGAAATTGTTCAAAATGGGAAAGATCAAAATTGAAACAAAAGGCCCCTAGCATTTTACCCGAGTCATCTCGAATCGCAAGGGAAGCCGATTTGAATTTTTGACCTCTGCTATTTTGATTAATATAATTTACTAGGACATCCGGAATATCTTCTTGTTCTAACAAACGACGAATTCCAAGTTCACTTGCTCCATCACCCACCTTTCGATTTGAAATGTGGCCGTTTACAATGTAGATAATAGAATGGTCTAAATCCTTAAAGTCATGAACCACAACCTCTAAGACATTAGGAAACACCTTTCCTAGAACCTCGGCGATTTGGATATATCTGTTAAAAAGCTTATTATTTGCCATTATTTAACCCCTATGTATTGACATTATGTCAAATCGTTTACATTATGTCAATAGCTTTACAAAAAATGCCTTTTTTAGAGGTATTCCTGTACAGGTTTGCCTTTATGTAAATATCTTCCTCAAGTATTCTGACAGCTTATGAAATTGGTTGTAGTAGGTTCAGGATATGTAGGCTTAGTAGCAGGTGCTTGTTTTTCCGAAATGGGCCATCACGTTACTTGTCTCGATATCAACCAAGAAAAGGTCAGAAGGCTGCAAAAAGGTGAAATTCCTATTTATGAACCGGGCTTAAGCGAGCTCATTCATCGTAATCAAAAAGCGAAGCGCCTTCTATTCACAACAGATTATGAAACCGTCAAATCGGCTCAAGTTATTTTTATTGCTGTCGACACACCCATTGGTGAAAAGGGCGAAGCCAATTTAACTTTCGTGGGACAAGTGGCTGAAAAGATTGGCGAGTTAATTGACTCCTACACAGTGATCGTGAACAAATCGACAGTCCCTGTTGGCACCCAAGCATGGGTACATTCGATCATTCAAAAGAAACTTCAGGAAAGAAATTTATCTACTCCCTTTGACGTCGTTTCTAATCCTGAATTTTTGAAAGAGGGATGTGCCATTGAAGATTTCATGAAACCGGACCGAGTGATTATCGGCGCTGATTCTGAAGATGCACTTAAGATCATGAAAGAGATTTATTCCGCTTTCACTTTCAATCATGAAAGAATTATCACAATGGATCCGGCATCAGCCGAAGTGACAAAATACGCAGCCAATGCGATGCTCGCCTTAAGAATTTCATTTATGAACGAGCTTTCCGGTTTTTGCGAATTGACGGGCGCCTCTATCAATAAAGTAAGAAAAGGCATTGGGGCTGATAATCGTATTGGAACAAAATTTTTATACGCAGGTCCGGGCTACGGCGGTTCATGTTTTCCTAAAGATGTTCGCGCATTGAAAGCGCACGCTGAAAAACTAGGCTATCAAACGCCTATCCTTGAAGCGATTGAAACCATCAATGCCAGACAAAAGAAAGTACTTGCTTCCAAGATCAAAAATTATTTCAACGGTAATTTAAAAGGCAAAACCATTGCGATATGGGGATTAAGCTTTAAGCCCGACACGGATGATATGAGAGAAGCGCCAAGCTTAACATTAATTGATGAATTAAAAGCTTCGGGTGCAAACTTACGTCTCTTTGATCCTGTTGCCCAAGAAAATGCGCAAAAGATATTAGGAACCTCTTCCTCCCTTACCTGGTGCGAAAACGAATACGAAGCGTGCGAGAATGCGGATGCGATCGTTTTAGTAACGGAATGGAAACAGTTTCGCTTCCTCGACTTCAACCAAGTCAAGGATCGGATGAACGGTATCGCCTTCTTTGATGGACGAAACCAATATAAACCCGAAGAAATGTTTAAGCTTGGGTTTGACTATCATGGAATCGGCATAAAAAGTATGAGCTATGATCCAAGCTTGGCGTCTAGAAATCGATAAAACCCTTAGCAATCTTCTCCATCAAGTTCCCGTTGCAGAAGCCGCCCGGTATTCCGTTTTAAACGGAGGCAAGCGACTAAGACCTTTATTTGCATTAGCTACTGCCGACGCTTTAAAAGCTCCAATATCTCTAGCTCTAGTTCCTGCTTGTGCCCTCGAATTAATCCATACCTATTCAATGATTCATGACGATCTACCCGCTATGGATAATGATGATTTAAGAAGGGGCAAGCCTACCCTTCATAAAGTTTATACCGAAGGCCAAGCCATTTTAGCCGGTGACTTTCTTTTAACTTATGCTTTTGAAGTGTTATCCAACGCACCTGATCTTTCCCCTGAAACTAAGCTTTCCCTAATTGAGCTCGTTTCTAAAAAAGCGGGCGCTTCGGGAATGATCGGCGGTCAATGGACGGATTTAGAATCTGAACATAAGTTGCTTAATCTAAATGAAACTAATGTCCTACATGAAATGAAGACCGGGGCATTAATCGAAGCTTCTATTTTAACAGGCGCCCTCATCGGGAAAGCTAAACCTGAGATGCTAAATACTTTAAGTCAGTTTGCCTTAAAAGTAGGCCTAGCATTTCAAATCATTGATGATGTGCTCGATCACACTCACCCTGAAGAAAAGCACGGTACCCGATCAGATGTTACTAACCAAAAAAGCACCTACGTTTCATTACTTGGTATAGAAAAAGCCCAAGCCAAAGCTATTGAATTATATGAAAGTGCAAGTGCTATGTTAGATAATAATTTTAATTTATTAAAAGAACTTGCTAGAATCTCAGTTTTTAGAACGAAGTGATATGGAAGAAACAATACTCAATAAATCAGTACTCATTGAAGAGCGCCATTTTCCGCTAAAAAGAGCATTTGATCTTCTTTTTAGTCTTTTTATTTTAACGGTTGCTTTTCCTCTCTTTATGACGATTGCCATATTTGTGCGGATAACTTCTCGCGGTCCTGCAATTTATGCTCATGAAAGAGTAGGTCGAGGCGGCAGGATGTTTCGTTGTTTCAAATTCAGAAGCATGTACGCTGATAGCGATAAAAGACTAAAAGAGCTTTTAGCCAATAATGCTGTGATGCGTGAAGAATGGGAAAAAAGCCATAAGCTAAAAAACGACCCTCGCATCACTCCTGTTGGAAAATTTTTACGTAAAACTTCACTTGATGAGCTTCCACAATTTTTGAATGTTTTAAAAGGCGACTTAAGCGTTGTGGGTCCAAGACCGGTTGTACAGGCAGAAGTAGTACGTCACTTCAAAGATAAAGCTCCTAAAATTTTATCTGTTAGGCCCGGTTTAACAGGGCTATGGCAAGTATCAGGCCGAAGCAATACTACTTATAGCGAAAGAATTCAACTCGATGAAAAATATATCGATAGTCAAAACATTTGGCTCGATCTGAAACTTATTTTTAAAACCCTTCCTGCCATGATAAATAGAAGAGGGGCCTATTAAAGCGGCTCTTCTTTTAATAGCTTTAGTTTTAAATTTATTCTTCCCTTCGATCAATTTTTTTGCACCCTTGTTGGTCTTTTTTTTCTATCGAACCACCCGCATTCAAATCGCTTTTCTTGCCTTATTTGCCGGATTTTTAGTCGATTTGACAGCCTTCGATCAGCCCTTTATAAATGTGATAACCTTCACAATAACCACCTATTTTCTATATCCACAAAAACAAAACTTTTTTATCGACTCGATTTCCACCTATCCCATACTTACCTTCTTTTTCTCCTTTGCAACCACCCTTCTAAACCGACTTGTTCTAGGTTACCCCATAAGCCTTCCCTTCTTGTTTAGCGATATGCTATACTACCCTTTAGTTGAATCTTTCATCGCCTTTACGATATTTACTCTTCCTCAAATCGTTTTCGGCCCTCCTGTTCGTAGAGGCAAGGAGTACTTTTTATGAATCCCCTATCAAATGAACTTAGACCCACTAATTTTGAAGAGGTCGTAGGACAAGAGCATTTAACCGGTGAAAACGGTTTTTTAAGTCTCGCTATTAAAAGAAAAAAGCCTTTGTCGATTATTTTATGGGGCCCTCCAGGATCCGGCAAAACCTCGATTGCTAGGCTTTATGCAAAAGCATTTAACTTCAAATTTCATTCCATTAGCGGCGCAACCGATTCCATTTCTGATCTTAAAAAAATTCTAAAAGAACACGAAGAAACGCCTCTTTTTGGAAAATCGCTCATGCTATTTGTTGATGAGATTCATCGCTTCAACAAAGCACAGCAAGATGCTTTTTTACCTTTAATTGAAAATGGAACTATCGTTCTAGTAGGAGCAACCGCTGAAAATCCTTCTTTTTATTTAAATTCCGCCCTTCTTTCTAGAACGCGCGTTTTAACTTTAAATCCACTTTCAGAAGAAGCCTTAAACGAACTAATAAATCGATATGAAAAAATAAAAGGCCCTTTGAAGGTTGGTGAAAAAGAGAAAGAAGCTCTTATTCAAGAATCACAAGGGGATGGAAGATACCTCTTTAACCTGATTGAAAACTTCGAACTCAATAAAGACCTTAATCACATACAAAAACGTGCGGCTCTATACGACAAAAAAGGCGATCAACATTATAACCTTATTTCGGCTCTTCATAAATCGGTTCGTGGATCCGATCCTGATAGTGCCTTATATTGGTTCTGCAGAATGATTGATGGAGGAGAAGATCCCCTCTTTTTAGCGAGAAGATTAATCCGAATGGCATCAGAAGATATTGGCTTATCTGATCCACAAGCACTCACTCTTGCCATTGCAGCAAGAGATGCTTATGATCATTTAGGATCTCCTGAAGGCGAACTGGCATTAGCTGAAGTGGTAATCTATCTCGCCTTAGCGCCTAAAAGTAATGCGACATACACTGCTTACGGCCAAGCTCTCAGTTTAGCAAAAGAGACATCCAAACACTCTCCACCAAAGATCATATTAAACGCCCCTACCAAGTTAATGAAAGAGCATGGTTACGGTAAGGGATATCGCTATGATCACGAAGAAGAAGATGCTTTTTCAGGGCAAAATTATTTCCCTGACGAGATGCAAAGACAAGTTTTCTACAATCCTGTAGAAAGAGGATTTGAAAGAGAGCTTAAAAAGAGAATCGACTACTTCAACAAAAAGCGTCAGCCTAAATCTATTGACTAGGCGTTTGTGCTCTTTGACGTTCAACGCACTGAGTAAAACGAGCGGTCTTTTGTTTATTAACATCGTCAAGCATCTGTTGAATCTGAGCCGAGTCTGAAACTCCGTGCGCATTTAAAACACCCGAAAAGATCTCGAATAAAGTCTCTCTGAATATTTTAACGGCTTGAAGTCTTTGAGAAGGGTCTTTAAGAGGATTTGGATCGATCTTTGAAGCTTTTTCTTCAACAATCCCGATCACTTCCATATCTTTCGCATTGAGCTCGCTAATAATGGCGTCCCATTGATTTTCTGGAACATTGAATTTCTTTAGAGTTTCACGAACGAAAGGATTTGGAAAATAAGCCATGATAAGCTCTTTCGAGCACTCATCAACCGCTGTATCTGCAAATATAGGAGTCGCTGTCACAACGCAAAACCCGATTAAACACGAGGTGATGATACCGTTCTTTCCCACAATTCCTCCTGAAAAATGCACTTTTCTTTAAGATAATGAATCTAAATTTTATTTTCCAGAGGAGGACAATGAATTTCATAATTAGCACGTTAATTGCGATAACATCACTTAATTTCAATTTTCTTTTATCAAATCAAATTAATTACGAAGATTATTTACCATCCCTCACATTAGAAGAGAAAGTAGGACAACTATTCATGATAGGCGTGTTTCTTGGAGCAAGTGACGAGGAGATTCAACCTTATCTAACTGATTACAAGGCAGGTAACCTCTATTTTCAAGGGAAATATTGGACCTCGGCAGAACAATTACGAAGAATAAAAAACTTTCAAAAAGAAGTTAAAATACCCTATTTAATCGCCCAAGACCTCGAATGGGGGTTATCTCAACGCCTGTCCGATGCAATTGTTTATCCTCATAATATGACATTGGGAGCCATACAAGACTTATCCCTTATTGAAGAAATGGGCGAAGAAGTGGCAAGGCAATGCGCAGCCATTGGTGTAAACCTTAATTTTGCTCCTTGCGTTGATGTAAATACCAACCCAGATAATCCCGTTATCAATGCAAGATCATTCGGTGACAACCCTGAAAATGTATCTGAAAGAGGAATCGCCATGATGCAAGGGTTTAAAAAACACAATCTGAAATCAACAGCTAAACACTTTCCCGGCCATGGAGACACTTCACTAGATTCCCATCTTCACCTCCCAACCACGGAACTCGCAGAGGCGCACTTGCAACCCTTTAGAAAATTGATTGAGAAGGGAGTGGACTGCGTAATGGTCGGCCATCTCTATATCCCTACGACTGATCAAGATAATCCTGCTTCATTATCAAAATCGATCATCGATGTGTTAAAAAATGACCTTCATTTTAAGGGATTGATCGTTACTGATGATTTAATGATGAAAGCCTTATCTGATGATTTTGAAACAAGAGCCCTTAAAGCCTTTAAAGCCGGCCATCACATCCTATTGTTTACCGATAACCAACCTCAAACAAGAGAAGCATTTAAAAGGGGATATAAAGCTTTGATAGAAGGGTTTAAATCCGGTGAACTTTCTGTAGCGGAACTTGATAAGAGGGTAGCTAAAATTCTCGCCTTCAAATCAACAATAAATGTGGCTCCCACTGAAGAGCCCATTAATTTGGAGAAAAGTTACGATCTTCAAAATAGACTTTATCGTGCAGCAGTTACTAAGATAAATGATTTTCCCCTTTTAGCTCCCATTCAAGTGATGAAAGAATGTAACGATGATGTTTGGGGAAATACGATTATATTTGCCGGCTCCCCTTACAAACTTAAGAGATTACCAGATGATAGAGCCATTGTTCTTTGTTATGAAAAAGAGGGTGTAGATCAGGCCTACAACGCGATTGAAGAAAATTCGTTCTATGGTTTACTCCCGATAAAGCAATAATTGTCTTATCGATAAACTATATTTTTTTACCACTGAGTACACTGAGACCACTGAGATTCTATGAGAGCAGTGAGAATTTATACTTGAGACTCACTGCTCTCATGTTTTCTCAGTGGTCTCAGTGTGCTCAGTGGTAAAATTCACACGCAACGTCAAAGATGAACTTCCAAAGTTTGACGGGAATCGGGCACGGCACGGGTACGGGTTATATGAATCTATTTTTGTTTTGGTTCGGGAAAACAGTGTTTCAACTTAATGTAATTCTGGCTCACCACGTAATCGAACATCGTTCTTATTCCATCGGGCTTAGTGAAGCCTTGGTAATAGACGACCCGGTAAAACATATCCCACGCAGATGAGAGCAATAACTGTTTCGCTACATTAGGAATAAACACAGGATCAAAGGGATTAGGGTTCATCCTTCTCGCCTTTTGATTAACAATAGATTCGAGCTCCCTTTGTGCTTGCATCAATTCCGTAACCGTTGGCTGCCAAGCACCTTGGGAAACCATCTGCATACTCATTGCTTGAGTTACCGCACCTGCATCAAAGAAATTTCTCTCTAGATCAACATAACAAGGAGGCCTCATATCGTAGGCTTCCACTGAAAGAATAAAAAATGCCAAGAAAATAATCGTTCTCATATCGTAATCTTTATAGGATGGAACATAAAGGCGCAACCCTCTTAAGCGGACGAGAAGCCGCTGAAAAAATAGAAGAAACCATTAAGAGTGAGATTCTTTCATTGAAAGGAAGACCTCCCACTCTCGCGGTTATTCAAGTAGGAGAGCATGCCCCATCTCAAATATATGTTAAAAGAAAAGAAGAGGCCTGTAAACGCGCCCATATCATATCTAAAATACTAAAATTCAATTCCGATATTTCTGAAAAAGCCCTGATCGAAGAAATTATCGCTTTAAATAATGACCGAGAAGTAGATGGTATTTTAGTACAGCTTCCTCTTCCCTCTCAAATAGATGTAAACAAGATTATTTTAACTATAGATCCTAATAAAGATGTCGATGGATTTCATCCGATCAATGTTGGAAAGCTTCTCTTGGGTCAAACAGATGGATTTATTTCTTGCACTCCCCTCGGCATCAAACAATTGCTCGACCACTACCAAATCGATCTCAAGGGAAAATCTGTTTTAATTGCAGGTCGTAGCAATATCGTTGGCAAACCTCTGAGTGCACTATTGATGCAAAACGGAGAGGGACTAAATGCCACTGTTACAATCGCAAATAGTTTCACAAAAGATTTAGATAAAAAAATTGCTGAAAGTGATGTTGTAGTCGCTGCAATGGGCAAGCCCCTTTTTATAAAAGGCGATTGGATAAAAAAAGGCGCTATTGTTGTTGATGTCGGCATCTCCCGTGTGGAAGGTAAAATTGTTGGTGATGTGGAGTTTGATATAGCAAAACTTCGCGCCTCTTATATTACTCCCGTACCCGGAGGCGTCGGTCCGATGACGATTTCAGCCTTACTCTCGAACACTTTAAAAAGTCGAAAACGATTATGATATTACCTTTCCTCCTTCCTCTTCTTCTCTTTTTTTCCGGATGCCAACAAAGTCCTCCCTCTCAAATTACGACATTTGAGGGAACGGCTATGACTATTAATTATAAAGTAACCATCGGACATACTTTAGAACCTCGCGAAGTTGAACTCATCCGAAGCATAGTTAATTCATCCTTTGAGGAAATCAATTCAGTCTATAATCGTTGGAATCCCAAATCTGAACTTTCAAAACTCAATCAATTTCAATCCACTGAACCGACGCCCATTTCCATCAACCTTTACACTTTTTTGGAAAGAACGGGTAAATTTGTAGAACTTTCAGAAGGCCGATTTGATCCCACTATCGAACCTCTTCTTGTACTATGGAAAAATAGTTTAGAGCGCAATGAATTGCCCTCTGAAAAAGCGCTCGCTGAAGCGAGAAGCAGTGTAGGCTGGGAACATATTCACCTGGAAAATGGCCAATTTCGAAAAGACAATCCCCTTACCCAGATTGATTTGGGTGGCATTGCTAAAGGTTATGCTGTCGATCTAATCGTAGAAAGACTTGTAAAATCAGGATACACCAATATTCTCGTTGAATGGGGTGGAGAAATTAGAGCGAACGGCCACCACCCTGAAAAGCGCCCCTGGAAAGTTTTTATTGCTCGCTTAAATGATGCAAACCCCGATCACTCGCTTGCAGAAATCATACTCGAAGATGAAGCGATTGCTACCAGTGGTGATTACAATCAGTTTTGGGTTTATAAAAATGGCAATGCGACAACGGTATACACTCATGTCATTAATCCTAAAACGGGCCACCCTCTCGCTATCAAAAAACACTCTATTGCCTCTGTAAGTGTACTTGCACCTACCTGCACGGAAGCCGACGCGCTCGCAACTGCCGCTATGGTATTCCATGACATCGATCGCGCACGCGATTGGATCGCTAAAATCGATCCCCTTCTCCCCCAAACCGAATTCTGGTTCGTCACCCGCGACACTAAATAACTACAAACAGGATCACTTTATGCATAGCATAAAGTGATGTAGGATCCGCCTATCGGCGGCCAGGAGGCCCTTCGGGCCTATAAGATAAAGCAACTTAATTGCACAAAGACACAAAGAGTAGACTCAGTATTCTTTGTGTCTTTGTGTTTCAAATTTATAATCTTTTAGGCCCAAAGGGCCTCCTGCCTGCCGATAGGCGGATCCTATATTTATTAAGCAGCATGCTTAATAAATCCTGTTATGTAGCTATTGTAGTTTACTGAGGAGCTTGTGGCATTTTTGCTTGAGGGGTGGGTTGTTTTCCGCAAAAGAGAGCGCAAGCTTGAGTGAAGCGATAGCGCTTTCGTTATCATCTAAATCAAGATAGAGCCTGGCTGATTGATAATAGGGAAGGGGGTTTTCTGCATCATAGAGGATGGCCATGCCGTAGGCTGTGAGGGCCGTGTGCGTTTCGCCGTTGGACTGTTCTGAGAGGGCAAGGCCGAGCCAATAATGAGGATGTGAAGGATTGAGGGTTGTAAGGAAATAAAAGGCGTCGGAGGATTTTTCGTATTCTTGAGAATAAAAAAGATCGGACGCTTTTTTGTAGAGCGACTTCATTTGAACTTCCGTAAAACCCAACATATTAAAAAGGGGTTTTCCTTCTTCAAAAGCTTGTTTGACCCATTTAGGATCTTGCAAGTTGCGTTTCACATCTTCTGAAAATTCAAGTTCTTCTAACAAGTGCGTGCGTCCTCTTAATAACCGTTTTTTAAACTGTTCTAAATCTTTAAAGAGATGACGGGTTAACGATTGCTTCTGCAGGAGTTGGTTGGGAGCGGGATGCGTGTTCTGTACAGCTTGAACCCAAAGCTCAATTATCTGATCCAATTAGTGATCTCTAATTTAAAGGCAATATTATACCATAATTAGAATTAATTGAATCTACAGATGTAATAACTGATTGATTAATATTAGAAATTAATTGAATTAAGCGTTCCTTTCGTTGCTTATCCATTCCCATTCCAAAATCATCAATCATAAATAGAGGCTCTTCGGTGGAGACTCTTCGTATGCGCTCCCATTCCGCTAATTTAAGAGCGACAAGTAAAGTTTGTTTTTGACCTTCACTCGCAAAATGCTTTGCCTCTTCGCCATTTAAAAGCAGTTTAAGATCATCTTTATGAGGACCTACGAGGGTGTGTCCATATATGATTTCTTTCGATCTTAGTCGCGCATACTCCCCTTCATAATAAGCAGAAAGATCGGATATTTTGGGTGCATCAAATGCCATCGACACTTCTTCAGAACCCTCCCCCACTGCAGAATACCTTTCTTTGAGCAAGGGTTTGAGTTCATCAACTAAAATGGATCGTTGTTCCGTGATATAGGCCGCAGAGCGAGACATTTCATGCTCCCAGCTCTCGATCGTTTTTAATTCTTTGAGCTTAAGCAACGCATTTCGTTGTTTTAATGCCCGTGAATAACGACTGAGATGCCAACTATATAAAGGATCCGTTTCAGATAAGCATAAATCTAAAAAATCTCGTCTTACATGGGGAGAGCCTTTTATCAAATGTTGATCATCGGGTGTTAAAAGAACGCCCAGCACAAGTCCATATAAGTTCGCTGTAGGATGATTATTAAACTTGATGCTCTTTTCGCCTTTATAGAAGGTATAAGAAAGCGAATGATCAATTCCTTGCTTTTGAAAATGAATGATAATTTGAAAGCCCTCTTGACCTCTTGAAATCAAGTCTTGAAGGCGCTGCGCGCGAAAAGATTTACCGCTTATTAAAAGAAAAATGGCCTCTAACACCGTCGTTTTACCGACGGCGTTTTGGCCGATTAAAGCGTTTAAACCTTTGTTAAAGCGGAAAACATTATCTTCGATTTTTCGAAGATTGGTTATCTCGACACTCTTTAAAATCATTCCTCATTAAGCCGCATCGGCATGATCACAAAGAGTGGGCTTGATGTGGGCGATTCTTTACCCACCGCCTTATCAATAATGACACCGGGATTGTAAGGATCGGTTAATCCAAGAGTAACAGTCTCTTCTCGACTGTGCCGTAAAATATCCAGGAAGAATCCGGGATTAAAGGCGATATCCAAGGGGTCGTTGTGATAGTTCACAGGCATACTCACTTTCCCCTCTCCAATATCGGTGGAGTTCGCAGAAAGTTTAAGTTCGCCATTTACAAAAGTGAACTTCACGGAATGAGAAGCATCGGACGTAAAGAGAGAGACCTGACGGAGCAAGTGAATGAGTTCTTCACGATGAAGGGAGATGATGTGTTCTGATTTTTCAGGTATAACACGCGCCACATCGGGATATTCCCCTTGAAGCAACTTCGTAATAACAACGGTATTGTTTGCTTCGAGCGCAATCTTGTCGCTTAATAGATAAACAAGAACATCACCCGAATCATTGAGGTTACGTAAAAACTCGTCTACCGCTTTTAAAGGAATGATGTAGTTGGACGAAAATTCTTTATTAATATCGATTGGTGTTTCAGATCGAGCGAGTCTTTTACCATCGGTACCGGTAAAAGTGGCAAGACCCCCATTAATTCTTACGCCAACACCGGTAAGCACGTAGCGTGTATCTTCTTTTGAAACGGCAAAAGAAGTGCGGTAAAACATTTCACGCAACTCTCTTTGACCCATCGTGAATTTTTCAGCCCCGTGAAGATCCGGGATAGTGGGATATTCTTTTTTACTCAATCCATTTAATGAGAAACGGGAACTTCCCGCTACGATTTGTGCAACATCACGATCGTTTACACTCACTTCAACATTAACGGCTGTCAATTCTTTCAATAATTGAGCCAATTTTTTGGCAGGAAGCGTAGTAGAGCCCTCTTCAATAATTTTAGCTTCAGTGTAACAGTGAATAACTACCATGAGGTCTGTTGCAGTAAAATGAAGCAGTCCCCCTTTAGCCTCGATCAAAACATTGCCCAGTATGGGAATGGTGGCTTTTGCAGGCACAACCGCCTGAACTTTATTAATTAGAAAATTCAGTTCTTGGGTGGAAATGATAAATTTCATGGAACTATAGCCCTACCTTTATGGAGTGAAAAAATAGACCAGCATGAAGCGGAAGTCAAGTGATTTTCATTTTATGAGATCATCTGATAATATGGTATGCTAATTATGGATAATGAACTGGTTGGCAACCGAAAAGCAGGCTACTCATACGAAATCCTTGAAACATTCGAGGCCGGAATCGTTTTGCAAGGAACCGAAATCAAGTCTTTAAGAGACCATGGCGGATCTCTCGCTGAAGCCTTTGTTAAAGTTGAAGGAAGCGAGCTTTTTATCTACGGGTTTAATATTTCTGCTTACAAATTCGGCAATATTCATAATCACGAAGAGAAGCGCGTTAAAAAACTTTTAATGCATAAACGAGAAATCGCTTCTTTAAGAAAAGCTCAAAGCGAAAAGGGATTGGCCATCATCCCTCTCTCTGTCTTCCTAAAAAAAGGAATTGCAAAAGTTAAAATTGCCATCGCTAAAGGTAAAAAGAACTACGACAAACGAGAAGCGATTAAAGAGCGCGATGAAAAAAGATCTATCCAACGTCTATATAAATGATCAAGATTCGCATTTTATCGGTCGGGAAAAATAAAGAAAGTTGGCTTGAAGAAGCACTTCAAGAATATAGCACTCGCCTTGAAAGAACGGCTAAAATTGAATGGCAGTTTGTAGAAAACGATCAGGCTCTAGAAAAAGAGGCAAAGGGAGCCTGTATTGCCTTGGATCCCAATGGAAGTTTATTAACTTCGGAGCAGTTTTCATCATTTCTAGTTAAAGAAATTGAAAAAGGAGGCTCTCGCCTCACTTTTTTAATTGGGGGGCCCGACGGACTTACCCCTAAGCTTAAAAGCTTTCCCCTAGTTAGCCTATCTAAAATGACCCTTACTCACCAAATAGCACGACTTGTTTTGATCGAACAAATCTATCGTGCGTTTGAGATTGATAGAGGAAGCCCTTATCACCGTTAGGCAGTCTTTAAACTAATCGCCTTTCTAAAGTAAAGCATAGCACCGTTAACAAGAGCCGATCCAACGGCCACATCAACGAACCCTCTAATATCTAAAGGAACTCCAAGAAAACGAATTGAAAGTCCAATCCCCATCATTACCCCTAATAGTATTAAATATTTTGGAGTGAAGAGTGCAGTTATAGAATTTGCATGTGTCAATCGTTCGCTTGTTTTATTAACGGTTTTACTTAAAACAAAACGTCCTTTAAAAAATCCGATAATCAAAGCTAAGACTAAGAGAAAAAGGACGCCCTTTTCCGCTTCACCGGATAAACTTTTAAACCAAGCTAAAAAAGCGGGGGAAGGATCGGCATTCGTCGCATCTATTAAGAAGTTAATGCCTAACTTCAAAAGCCAAAGACCAACGGCAAACCATAGGGCTCCGGCAATAAACAAAAGTGTTCTAGGTTGTAATTTCATGAAAATATTATTTACAATCCCCTTCATACTTGTCAATATCGAGTGAAATCGGTACCATTTTTTGCATATGACAAGCTCAATTACTTTTATCCGTTTATTATTTATAATTTTATCGACGCTTTTTGCAACAATCTACACTACAAGTAACTTTTATAGTGGCTTTTCAATAACTAACGTTGCATTAGGTGTCACATATGGCCTAGCTTTCTCCCTTTTTCTTATTGTTGCTGAAATATTTTTAAGAAAAGTAACTGTCAAATCCCTTTTTGTCAGTATTACAGGCCTATTTATTGGATCCTTGTTAGGATATGCTCTCTTATCATTTGCAGATAACTTAATTGACTTAAGCTCACTCAATCTTACCGAAGAAACATTAGGCCTTACTAAAATCGTATTATTTTTAGTTACCACATATGCTTCCATGATTGCATGCGCCATTGGTGCAGAAGAATTTTACCTTTCAATTCCCTTCTTCCGTTTTCAATCAATGAATTTAAAACGAAAGGATCTCATTTTAGACCCATCAATCTTATTGGATCCGAGAATCCTTGATTTAGTGGCGTCCGGCATTGTCGACACCCACCTCGTCCTTCCAAGATTCGTTGTAAAAGAACTGATGGATCAAGCTGAATCGACAGATGAAAACGTCCGCTTTAAAGCCAAAAGAGCACTTGAAACCATTAAAAAGATCGAAAATCATATCGATTTACAGCTTAGAATGGATGAAACGGACTTCTCTGAAATAAAAGAAATTTTTGCAAAACTCATAAAACTCGCTCGAACACTGGACGCTAATATTCTCGCTGCCGATTTAAACCGCATCCAGCAGTCCAACGTGGAAGGGATTAAAATTATTAACATCCATCTTTTAGCTAATGCCCTTAAGCCCATTACCCAATCGGGCGAGTTGATTGAAATTAAAATTCAACGTGTCGGAAAAGACCCTCTACAAGGCGTTGGCTATCTGGAAGACGGAACGATGGTTGTAGTAAATGGCGGCGCGGACTTCTTACTTGAAACCGTAAAAGCAAAAGTACTATCGGTGAAGCATACCAGCTCCGGTCGTTTGATTTTCTGCAACGTCGCTGAACAAGAAGACCGTCTTTCTTATGCGTTAGATGCTTTAGATAATCCTCCTAGAAATTACTTTGTAACGGAATCGGGATACTAATATGAAAGGGCTTGGTTGCGATGTAGTCGAAATTCAAAGAGTGAAAAAAATACTTGAAAAGCATGGCGCCGCCTTTAAAAACAAAGTTTATACCGCCTCTGAACAAACTTATTGCGACTCTATGCGTTTTCCCGAAATACATTATGCTGCTCGCTTTGCCGCAAAAGAGGCCGTTTCGAAAGCCTTAGGTAGTGGTATCGGCAAATCGCTTTCCTTTCTTGATATGTCAATTGAACGACATGAAAACGGCAAACCCTACGTAAAGTTTAGTGAAGCCGCCCTCCTACAATTCAAAAATCCAGAAGTTCTTTTATCTATCAGTCATGCAGGTGACACCGCTTTCGCGGTAGCCACCTGGGTTTAAAAATAATAAGAAAGTTCGATTGATGTCGTGCTTGGATACTGATTATGATAGAGCGTTTGGACTCCCCTGATTTCATAATCTTCATAGCGATACGATAATACGAGAGCAAGCTCGCGAGCCGCTACGTTGGAATAGGAATGGAACGGTTTTAGACGGTGATTGCCAAATCCGGTAAGAGTTTGAAATCCTCCCGCGAAGCGCCCACACTCAAAAAGATTGAGTTCATAAAAGACTCCGCCCTTCAACCAAGGTGAAGAGTGTCTGGCAATGCCAAAGGTTAAAAATCCCCAGACACGAGATGACCATGTGCAGGTGCAATCGCATTCCCTTCCTATAACCAGATGAGCTAAAAACTGAGGGGTGCCTGGTTCATATACACCAATATCTCGTGTAAAAAGGCCCGCCGGAAATGCAACCGTAAGCCCACCCACAATTGATAAGTCATCTCCGACCGCATCATTTTTGAATCGATAAAAACCTGACAAGCGAGCGGATTCATAATTAAAATCATTCTTACGCGTTTTGGCGCCTTCAATCTCAATTTCAGCCTTTATATCGTTCCACACAGTCATTGCAACGTCTGCGATTAGATATTCAGTATCTACATTATGACCTCCTCGATATCCCGCTGTCGCTTTAATTTGCGGAGTAAACATCGGATTAAACCAAGGGTTTAAATCCGTTGCACAAAGGGATAACGGAAGAAGAAGTAAATAAATCATATAATTCCTGATAACCAACGTTCAGCTTCAAGTGCAGCCATGCAGCCGGATCCGGCAGCCGTTATGGCTTGACGATAGACATTGTCTTGAACATCGCCTGCCGCATAAACCCCTTCAATCGAAGTTTTAGATGTTCCAGGAACAACCTTAATATAACCATTGTCATGAAGAGCGACTTGACCTTTTAAAAAGGAAGTGTTGGGCGTGTGACCGACGGCAAAAAACACACCTGCCGCCTCCATCTCTGTTAATGCGCCCGTTTTCAAATTTTTAATGATGACATGTCGAACAATTTTATCTCCGCCAACCCGATCGATCACGCTATCCCATAAAATTTTAATTTTAGGATTTTCAAGCGCTCTCTTTTGCATAATTTTAGAGGCTCTGAGCTCATCTCTTCTGTGGACTAAGTAAACGATACTTCCGAATTTGGTCAGAAAAGTGGCTTCTTCTACAGCCGAATCTCCCCCACCCACTACAAATAGCGGCTTATTTCTAAAAATAGGAGCGGCGCCGTCGCATACAGCGCAAGCGGTAACGCCTTTTTGCCAAAACTCTTCGTCTCTTGTACCTGGAATATCGAGTCGGTTTGCGGTTGCTCCGGTAGCAATAATCACTGTCTCAGCTAGATAAGAATGGGTAGATCCCTTCACTAAAAAAGGGCGATTGGATAAGTCTACTTCTAACACGTCTTCCGTATGCATCACGGTGCCGAAACGCTCAGCTTGTTGACGACTTCTATAAACAAGCTCAGGGCCCGTTATCCCTTCAGGAAAACCGGTAAAGTTCTCAACCTCGGTCGTCGTCATAAGCTGCCCCCCGGCAGGACCTGAGAAAAATCCTTCAAATAATACAGGCTCTAAATTGGCTCTTGCTGCGTAGATTGCGGCAGTATAGCCAGCAGGACCCGATCCAATTATGACTACCTTCACTGCCTTAGGTTGTTCCATCATTTCCTCGCTAAAAAACACCAGCATAAATCAATGGAACATTTTTTTGACGAAGTATTCCAATAGAGGTAAACTTAAAAGCTATTTACTACGATGGCTATACTATTAAGAAAATGGTTTAATTTATTCCCCGGGGAAGAAAAAAGCGCGTCGCTCTTTGCGTTGCTCGCTTTTTTATGGGCGATTGCCGTCACATCGGGCTTAAAGTTCGCTGACGCCCTCTTTTTAATCCACATTGGATCGGATTCTCTTCCGGTAGCTTATTCATTATCAGCGGGTTGCATGATCTTGATTGCATCGCTTTTAATCTACGGCTTTAATCGGTTCGAAGCACACAAGATTTTTATTACCGCCCTTAGTGCTGGCGTAGTCTTTTATTTTTGCGCCTTTTTAGCCTTCAATTTCAGAATTGGACTTGAATCGGACTGGCTTTGGTATCTTTTACGGGTATTTGGCTCCATTAATTTTGCCGTTATAGTCACCTGTTTTTGGACCTTCATTGACCAATACTTCCATTTTCAAGACGCCAAACGACTTTTTAGTCTCTTTAGCTCAATGGTGTTTTTAGGAATTGCCCTTACCGGTTTCATCATGCTGATGGGACTGATCGAATTTAAAACGCTCGCGCTTTTGATCTCGATCATTTTAACAGGCGTAATTTTCCTAATTATTAAAATTAAAAATACAGTCACGCCTGTTTACGATGAATCGGCCTATGACATCGATACCGTTTCATATGAAGAATCCATAAGAGTCTTTTTAAAATCAATTTTGCACTCCAAGTTTACCCTCTTTTTGATGGGATCGAACTTGTTGATTTATCTACTTTTAGTAACGACGGAATATAACTACTTTACGACCTTCAGCGAAACTTTTCATGAATCCGATGTTATAGCAGGCGATGAGGCCGATGCAAAACTTACCCTATTTTTAGGTAAAGCGTTAGCAGGGGTTAGCGTCGCAAATCTTTTGTTTGGACTCTTTTTTTACAGCCGTCTTGTAAGAAGATTTGGGGTTCAATCTCTTATTCCAATTACCCCATTTCTACTTTTAATCACCTATGCGGGATGGCAAATTGGTCCTCCTCTCTTTTTTGCATTACTCGGCTATTTTGTGGTTGAAGGAACGCTTTATGTCATCGATGACTCGAACTTTAATCTCTTATTGAATGCAGTTCCCACACGCTTAAAACACAAAATTCGAATCTCGATCGAATCCTTCTTTGAACCGATTGGTACGCTACTTGCTGCCGGCCTCCTCTCATTAAACTGGATCAATCCCAAATTACTCGGCCTCATTTTAAGCGTTACCCTTCTATTCATTATTTGGAAATTGAAAGGGCAATATTTGAAGGCCATTTATCAGAACCTTTCGCAAAGTGCGATTGCATTTGGAAAATCCGCCTATCAAAGACTGCGGGGACTTAATAAGAAAGAACGTAAAGCGGCCGAATCAAGATTACTTGCCATTCTGAGACAAGGAGACGAAGACGCACGACGTTTTGCGATGGAGTGTTTAGCCGAAATCGAAGATCGCTCCATCCTGCAAAAATGGATCAATGAAATTGAATCGCTCGATTTAAACGACAAAATTCACTTTATCCGACTGATGGCCGATTCCGATTTCAACCAAGATGTCAGAATCGTAGAACTCGCCCAAAATTGGTTATACGAAACTCAAGACCCATTGTTCCTTAGCGAACTCTATTGGTTTTTAGCGAAACAAGACCTTCTACATCCCGATCGCATGGCAAATGAGATCAACTCCCCTATTTTAAAAACAAAAGCGGCGGCCATCCTGACTTTGAAAACGGCAAGTGTCGATTTAGACCCTGAAACGGTATGGGAAAATAAGCAGCTTGCTTTTAGTGAAACGCAAAATTTGATTAATAGCGAAGATCCTATTGCGAAAGTGATGGGTCTTAAAATCTTGGCTACCGATGCTTCCCAAAACGATTTAGAAATTGCCATTCCCCTTCTTTACGACAGCAACCCTTTTGTTACCAGGCAAGCTGCTAAAACGTGCTCTAAAATAACCAATAAAAAATCCGTTAAAGTAGCAGATCGATTGTGCGATGCGATGGCTTCCTTAGACAACCGCGATTCAAGACTCTATTTGATAGAAGCCATCACGAATATTGAAGATATGGGCGTTATTGAAAAGTTGATTATTTCGACAACAAACTTACGTCCTCAAGAGAAGCGAAAGTTAGAAGAAGCGGTAGCAACGATGGGACTTAAAAATGTTCCTTGGCTAATCTCGATCTTAAAAGATAGCTCCCTCACTCATACATCACGGCTCATAGCTGGAAAAGCGCTTGGCAAAATCGCCGTGTTCCAACTAAGAGCACAACTAGAAAGTTTACTGAAGCCGGAAGTGGAAAGAGCCTTCTTTTACTATTACCACTACCACACGATTCAAAAGCAAAATCCGGATCAAGATTTAACCCTACTTGTAGACGCCCTAAGATCAGGTTATTTCTCTGAATTAGACTATATCATTCAACTTTTAGGTGTAGCGGGCGAAATTGAAGACTGCGAACTTTTATCCCGTTCAATGAGAAGTCCCAATTTAAAGCTAAGAAGTCAGGTTGTTGAGACGCTTGAAAAAACCTGCGAGCCCCGAATCTTTAGATTGTTAAAGTCTCTTTTAGAAGAAGCGCCTGTTGATATTAAACTATCGTACTACACCAAGCTCGGAGGCAAATCCTTGAGCTTATCTGAGCTTCTCCTTAAAATGGAGCGCTCTCCTTCTCTAGCAGATGAAATTGTTGCCTATACCTATATGCAAAAATTAAATTTGAATGATTGGAAACGAACTTTAAAAGAGCATATGACAACAAGCGAGCCCATTTTTAAACACTTTGCATATGAGTTATTAGATACATGAAAAAACTAGGGTTAATCGATAAAGCCTTTATTTTGAAAAGAACTCCTCTTTTCGCATCGCTTGACCTTGACCTTATTTTAACTTGTGCGGACAAATTGGGGATCAGTACTTTCGATCCTGATGAGATAATCTTTGAACTCGGCGAAGAAGCTCACAGAATGTTTTTTATTGCCAAGGGTATGGTTGAACTTGAAAATGACAAGGAACAACGAAAGACGTTGTATCAACTTGAATTTTTCGGTGATGAATCTCTTTTCAATGATAGGCCCAGAACTTATAGAGCAACAGCAAAAGAACAAACGATTCTTTTAACCCTTTCCAAGACGAATCTTTTAACGATGATCTCAGAATGCCCTAGCATTGCTATTGGTCTGTTACAAGTGTATGCCCAAGATGAGAGGGTTTTACCATGACACGAATTCGCACGCGCTTGTTAACATGGCTTCTTCCTCCCCTCATTGCCTTTATCGCCTTGATTTCGATTTTCTTCTATTTGAATTGGTATGGAGAAATTGAAGAGAGTTTTAAAACCGACCTAGAAGCCATTGTGACGTCTGTAAGCCATTTGGTAAATGCAGAAGATATAGAATCGATCAAAAATAACAAGAACATTGAAGCTGCAAATCAACTCCGTCATAAGTTGACCGATATAAGAAATCAGCTCCCTATTTCCAACCTTTTTATCGTTGCAATTGAGCCCGTCAAAAAAGGGGAACCGGTATTCTTAGATCGACCTATCGATGAATATAATCCGATCTATACGGGCGACAACCCGCTTTATGCTTACCGACAAGTTTACTTGGTCGATACAAGTAATAAGCCGAATTCTCCTTTTGATTTTTCCGAGTCAAACGAGATAACCGTTTATAACAGCAAAAAGATACTGATCACTCCTATTTATGAGGGTTTATCAACCGCCGAAAACTTTATGAGCGGCTATGCCCCTGTTCTTAATGCGAATGATGAAGTGATCGCGCTTGTTGGAGCAGATATTAACCTAAAATTATATGAAAGAAATCTACATAGGGCACTTTCTTTAATCGCCTTGTCAGGCCTTGCAACTATATTAATGGTGACGCTCGCTTCCATTTTTGTGGCTACAAAAATCACAAAGCCCGTCCAAAAATTGAAAGATGCGGCGCTAGTCCTTGCTTCCGGTGAATACAATGATAAAATAGATGTACACGGCCCTAAAGAGATTGTTGAACTTGCCAATACCATTAATACTTTAAGAGAATGTTTGGTCGATAATATGTCGCGCCTTACGCACTATACGACCTCTCAAAGCAAACTGTATGGTGAGTATGAGTGTGGTGAACTACTCCAAGAGCATATGTTGCAAAAGCCCGCACAAGACTTTCAATCAACTCTATATAAAATTAAAGCGCTTGAACTGGACTCAAATGACCCTGTAGGGATTAATTTAAATCTCAAAGAAAATTCCGGCCTTGAAATTGCGATGAAAGAGGCAATGACACCCGGCTTTGAAGGTTTATTTAAACTTCTCAATAATAATGAAGGAAGAAGTTTAAATTTAAAAATCTCTAATGAAGGTGCAATTTCCTACAACACGAATGATCTACCCATTCCTCTTCTTTGGTCTACAAGAATCAATAAATTCATTCCGTTAACGGAAGGGATGCAAGAGGGTGATTTTCTAGTCATTTATAATTCAGGTCTACAAAAGCAAATCCCTCATTTGAATGCTTTAAAAGACTGGTTTCAAAAGGTTTTCAAGCACTTTGCAAAAGAAGGCCCCGATTTAGCGAAAGCGATGGTTGAATCGGAACTTAACTTCCTCGGCAAGAAATATTTAAATCATGAAGATCTAAAAATAATTCTTGTTTACAAAACTGTGAATGGTATAACTAATCCACGTGTCAATTCCCCTAGAATAGGATAATATTAATGGCAACGCCTTACGCAATTTCATTTTTTCTATACTTTTTGATTTTATTGGCAATCGGTCTTATTTCTCACAAAAGACAAACGACTTCTGCCGATTTCATTGTTGGTAATAGAACACTCAATTTTTGGCTAACCGCCTTGACGGCACATGCGAGCGATATGAGCTCGTGGTTGTTCATGGCATTTCCCGCCGCTCTTTATATTGGAGGCGTGCCCGAATCTTGGATTGCTTTAGGCCTTGTTTTTGGTATGTGGTGCAACTGGCAATTTGTTGCTGAAAAATTACGAACTCAAACTGAAAAATATAACAGCTTTACTCTATCCACCTTTTTTGAAAGACGATTTAACGATCAATCGGGGATTATTCGCAGCTTGACCGCGATTATGATCCTCTTCTTTATGACCACTTATTTATCGGCAGGCTTGATTACCATGGGGATCCTTTTAGAATCCCTCTTCGGCGTTAACTATTATGTAGGGCTATCGTTTGCTAGTTTGGTTGTTGTTATTTATACCTTTGCAGGCGGCTTTATCACTGTTGCGTGGACAGACTTTTTCCAAGGGATGTTTTTGCTCATCGCCATTTTAATAGTCCCTATTCTTGCTTACAACCAAATAGGCGGTATGGGACCTTTAGTGCAAGCTGCACAAGAATATGACATTTCACTTCATCTGATTAAAGATTATAGCTGGGCAACCTTGCTGCAAATCATATTCTTAGCCTTTTCGTGGGGTCTTGGATACTTTGGTCAACCTCACATTGTTACTAAATTTATCGGCATTAAAAATCCAAACGACATTTATAAAGCTAAATATTTGGGAATGAGCTGGCAGATATTAACACTCGGTGCAGCCGCTTTTACCGGTTTAATCGGCATTAAATTCTTTAACCATGGCTTAGCGGATCCACAGCTAGTTTTTGTTGAAATGGTGCGCACCCTCTTTACGCCTTGGGTCGGGGGCTTTATTTTATGTGGCCTCGTTGCAGCTACTATGTCAACGATGGATTCACAGCTATTGGTTTCGGCCTCGGTTTTATCAGAAGATATCTACAAACATCTTTTACACAAGAACGCCTCGCCAATGCGTTTATTGCGAGCATCAAGAATATCGGTCATTATCGTGGCTCTTATATCGCTGACCGTTGCTTTCGTTAAAAGCGCAACGATCATGGAAGTCGTTCAATACGCCTGGTCAGGTTTAGGCGCATCATTTGCTCCTGTTATGTTAATGGCCCTTTACTCCAAGAAAACAAATCGCTTCGGCGCAATTGCAGGTATATTTGTGGGAGGCTTTGTTGCAGCTATATGGCCCGTCATAAATCCTTTCGTTACGCAACTTAATATTCCATCGATGATTCCTGGCTTTACATTAAGTTTGTTAACGATAAGAATCGTTTCTTTATTAACCCAAAGGCAAACAGAACATGACAAAACCTATTACCCAAATAATCGTTGATTCAACAGTATTTGCTGCTGTTGGTGCTGCTACTTATACAGTTGCAGAAGCTATTAAACCTGTCTTGTTAGCTCCAAAAGAAGCGGCAGCATTTGCGTTTTCTTCGAACCCGTTATTTGCTTCTCCAATTGCAGGTATGGCAGCGGGCGCAGTTATTGCATCCACTTTTTACTTATTGAATTTGGCTCTTAAAGAGATCTTTGAAAAAATTACCGATCAAAGAACTGTATCGCTCGTTGTTCTCCGTTATACTATTGGTATTGCTGCAGTTACAACGGCTGCTTTCTTCATCGGAATCAATCCATTCGCAACCGTATCCATCATCGTTGGATCAATCCTCTTAAATAACATGCTTTCTAAAGCAGTTATGAAATCAGAGCAAACCTGGCAAGAAGGCGCGAATCAAAAAAATGTAGAAGATTTAATGCGCGCTCTCGGTAACGCGTAACTAATCCCGTGCCCGATTCCCGCTAAACGTGGGTCTCCACCTGCGTTCGGTGAATAGGCGCGGGCACAATCTTAAATCAAGAACCAGTAAAACATACGATTCCAACAAAATTTACCACTGAGCACACTGAGACCACTGAGATTTTATGAGAGCAGTGAGAATTTATGCCTGATACTCACTGCTCTCATTTTTTCTCTGTGGTCTCAGTGTGCTCAGTGGTAAAAAAAAATTACTTTCAAAATTCGAAGGGAATCGGGCACGGGCACGGGAATATTAATTGGATACGGAGATTTTAGTAATGGGTCTTAAAGCTAAGACCCATTTAGAAAAGATTACGATTTGTGCTTTATGAGGTAGTCGACAGCGTCTTTAACGGTTCTGAGTTGCTCTGCATCCTTTTCAGGAATTTCGCAACCAAAGTGTTCTTCGAATGTCATGATGAGCTCTGTAAGATCTAGCGAGTCGGCGTTGAGATCCTCAACAAACGACTTATCAAGCGTTACTTCATCTTTGTCGACGCCTAACTGCTCGACAACGATATCTATTACTTCTTGTTCTATAGACATGTTTTCTTCCTTATAAAATTTTACATCGCCATTCCACCGTCAACGGAGATTACTTGTCCCGTTATATAGGTGGCATAGTCGGAGGCTAAAAATACGACCGCATCTGCTATTTCATCCGCACGACCCATTCTTCCTAATGGAATTTGAGTCATTGTAACTTCTTTAGCCGCATCACTCATCGCTTCTGTCATTTGGGTCTCTATATATCCCGGAGCGATGCAGTTAACTAAAATATTTCTTGATGCGATTTCTTTTGCTAAGGCTTTTGTTAATCCAATTACCGCCGCTTTTGAGGCTGCATAATTGACTTGCCCAGCATTTCCTGTTAAGCCAACTACCGAAGAAATGTTAATTATTCGGCCGAACCGATTCTTCATCATGGTCCGTATGCAAGCTTTGGAGAAATTATAACAAGACTTTACATTTGTTGCCATGACTAGATCCCAATCGACTTCCCCCATTTTTAATAAAAGGTTGTCCCGGGTAATTCCTGCGTTGTTTACTAGGATGTCAACCCTTCCAAAGTGATCAATAATTTTTTTAACCGTATCGTCAACTTCTTGGGTATTAGCGACATTGCAAGGATAAAAGACGGCTCCATTTTGAATCTCTTTTACGACCTCAAGCCCCCTCTCCGGGTTCGTTCCGATGCAAGCGACCTTAACTCCATGAGAAGCAAGCTTTTTAGCAATTGCCCGTCCAATCCCAGCTGTCGCGCCCGTCACAATGGCTACTTTGTCGTTTAAATTCATAAAATTTCCTTTGCAAACGTTTCTAAGTCAGCAGGTTCTTTGAAAGTCACCGTAGGTGCAAAAACCCCAATTCTTTTATTTAAGCCCTTTAAAGTTTCCCCATATCCCGCTTCTACAAAAATCTCTGTCTCACCTTTCACACGGTCAATACTTTGTGCCCAGAGAACAGGGTGGGTAACTTGTAAAACTAAATTTTTTCTTATTACAGAAGCATTCCCCGGATAATTGGCCGAAACGTTCATTACTACTTTGGTAGGACTTTCTTTAATAGGAAGCATATCTACTAAAGGCTCTAAACCTTTTAAAGCACTTTCCATTAATCCACTATGAAAAGCCCCTTGCACAGATAAAGGTAAAACCCTTTTGGCCCCTTTCGCTTTTGCAAGCTCAGTCCCTTTTAAAATGCCCCTTTCAGTTCCGGAAATTACGACCTGTCCAGGAGAGTTAAAATTGGCGGCCCATAAATCATTAGGTAAATTCGCTTCTTTTACTAATTCAATCACTTGATCGGCCTCTAGTCCAAGCACAACCGCCATGGTTCCAGGGCGCATTTCACACGCTTTTCCCATTAGATCACCGCGCGCTTGCACGACTTTTAATGTCTCTTCAAAAGGAAGAATGCCCGCGGCTACGAATGCTGAATACTCCCCTAAACTTAATCCTAAAGCCGTATGAGGAACAAGCTGTGGAAATTCTTTTTTCAACATTTCAAATAGAGCAATACTATAGATAAAAAGGGCAGGCTGAGAATTTTTCGTTAAATTCAACTCTTCTTCAGGCCCTTCAAACATGATTTTTCGAAGATCACGATTCAAATGATCGCAACCTTTTTCAAGGGTCTCTTTAAATGCCTTATTTTGGATAAACTCTTTTCCCATTCCAACGCCTTGTGCGCCTTGACCTGGAAAAATGAACGTTAAGCGTTTTTTCATTTTAAACCTTAGTTAACAGACCCGATCCCCAAGTAAGTCCAGCTCCAAAAGCGACCAATACGAGATGATCATCGCGATCAACGACTTCTTCATCGATGAGTTCTTTTAAAGCGATTAAGATGGAGGAACCTGAAGTATTTCCATATTTCTCAAGAGTCATAAAAACCTTTTCTGGGGCAATTGAAAGGGCTTCTCCGATGGCGGTAATAATACGGAGATTAGCTTGGTGCGGCACAAGCCACGCAATATCATTATGTGTTAGATTTACTTGTTTTAAACTTTCTTCTACCGATTGCGTCATCTGCCTGACCGCTTTTTTAAAGACTTCTCGTCCTTCCATCTTTAAATAGTGCTGGCCGTCTTGTAAGGTTTGAGAAGTCGTAGGCGTTTTTGAGCCTCCAGCAGGAATGTAAATTAATTTACCAAGCGATCCATCCGCTCCGATTCTTACGTCATCGACACGCAGCCCTCGTTTTTCAGATGAAAGAATAGCCGCCCCGGCCCCATCGCCAAATAAAACGCACGTATTGCGATCGGTAAAATCGATAAAGGCGCTCATTTTTTCTGAAGCGACGATAAGTATAGTTTTATAAGCACCTGACTCAATAAAGGCTTTTGCTTGTTTAAGGGCATATAAAAATCCGGTGCACGCTGCTTGACAATCGTAGGCCGCCGCTTCAATTCCAAGCTCACTTTGGATAAGGGCCGCTGAACTGGGCGTTAAATAATCGGGCGACATGGTCGCGCAAATAACAAGTTCGATTGTTTTGGGATCGATTCCACTTTTTTGAATCGCTTCTTGCGCCGCTTTAAGTCCCATCGTCGCGCATGTTTCATGGACCGACCCGACTCGCCTTTCACGGATACCGGTACGACTAACAATCCATTCATCACTGGTTTCAACCATTTTTTCTAAATCTGCGTTAGTTAGCTTTTTTTCAGGTAAAAAAGCCCCTAGACCTAGAATGTGTGCGCGTATCGACATAGAGAAAAAGCATAACAACTTTTTAATTTAACCCCAATACCGTTCTTCCCATGCTCGAGCCCATCCTTTAAACACCGCAAGAACCTTATTTTTACCACTGAGCACGCTGAGACCACAGAGAGAGAATGAGAGCAGTGAGTATTAGGCATAAATTCTCACCGCTCTCATATTATCTCAGTGGTCTCAGTGTGCTCAGTGGTAAAAAAATATCAAAAAAGTAAAGTCAATGAGAGGAGATGAATCAGTATTGAGCGTTTAATTTAATTCTTGCTATGCTGGCACCATGCGATACCCCCCAACCCTAGAACGACTAATCGAACGGCTCAAAAAACTGCCTGGCGTGGGCACCCGCTCCGCGGAGCGATTCGCCTTCCAATTAGTAGGCTGGACCGAAGAAGAACTACACGAATTTAGTGTATCGCTTAAAGATATTCCTTTAAAGCTTGCTCAATGTCTTGACTGCGGCGCTTTAATCGAACAGCTCTGCCCTTTATGTGAAAATAAAAATAGAAATATCAAACAGCTTTGCATTGTTGCGACCTATAAAGATATTTTTGCTATCGAAAGCACCAACGAATATCGGGGACTTTATCACGTTTTAGGAGCTCTCCTTTCCCCGCTCGACAAAAGAGGACCTGAAAAGCTGGGGATAGCGAAAATTAAAGATCGTATCCAAAAACTAGAATGTGAAGAATTGCTCTTTGCGCTTGACGCAACCCTTGAAGGCGATGCAACCGCATTATTCTTAAAAAAAGAGCTTGAACCTTTAAACATTAAAATCTCGCGACTGGCTTTTGGAGTACCTATGGGCTCATCTTTAGACTATGTCGACAATGGAACACTAGCCCGGGCGCTCATTAGCCGGAATCGATTCTAGTAATTAGCGTTTTGTTTTAATCAAAATACAAGTATATTGCATGCATTCGTTTCATGGATGAATCATGCTAAGAAATCTTTTCGTACTTGCCCTTTTTATTATTAACGCACTATGCGCTGCGCCTCTGATTTACGAAAATCAGCCGATTGAAAAAATTGATATTCAAATCAATTTACCCGAAGGGACGGAAAGCGATGATTCAGCCGTTCGCGCCCTTATGAAAACGAAAGCGGGAGACGTTTTCTCCCAAACCGATTTTGATAATGATCTTAAAACCTTATCGCAATCCTATGATCGCGTTGAACCTTCGGTTCAAATTAAGGATTGCAAACTCTATGTATCATTAAAGCTTTGGCCTAAACCGACCATCCGATCGATTGTGTTTAACGGTAACTGCAAGAAAACGACTAAAAGACTTCAGAAAGAGTTAGCCATTCCCATCTGTTCGGTTTTCGATCGTAAATCCTTCAACGAGGGTTTCCATAAACTAAAGACCTATTACGTTAAACGTGGCTTTTTTGAAGCGGAACTCGATTACAACGTAACGCTTGATCCCTGCACCAACGAAGTGGACATTGTTATCTCTATCAACGAGGGACGCTCCGGTAAAATTAAACGGATTGAATTCTGTGGTTTTGAAAGATGCGAAGAAGATGAGCTTTTAAAGAAGCTTGTAACAAAAGAATATTGCTTTTGGAAAAGCTGGATGACTGAAGAGGGAACTTATCGTGAAGATGCAATGCAACACGATCAATTCCAAGTCGTTCAATACTTGCAAAACCGAGGCTATGCTGACGCACGTGTAAAAATTGAACTCGAAGAATCGGGTTGCGATCGTATTATTGTACATATTTCAGCAGACCGAGGTGAGCTATACACAGTCGATAAGATCCGCTTTAACGGCAACTGCGTCTTTTCGGATGATGAAATTTACTCGCGCTTTTGCATTAAACCGGGCGATCCTTATTCACCCGAAGCCATTCGAGAGACCGTTTCGAATATCCAAGCTCTATACGGAAAATTTGGCTACATAGATTGTTATGTTAACTTCGAGCCAAAACCTGAATGTGACCGCGTATACTCGGTTGACTTCGTAATCGAAGAAGGCGATCAATTCCGCATTGGTCTTATAAAAGTTTTCGGCAACTGC
>JAGVJG010000127.1 GCA_020051235.1 Parachlamydiales bacterium
GGTTTTGTAGGAAAGAGACTTACTACTCAACTGTTAAACGAAGGACACATCGTTTATGCGTCAGTCAGAGTGCGCGGAAGGTATCTGATCCATTATGAAGGCAATAATTTGCATCTTCTTTATGGGGATCTGAAAAATCCCGCCACTTATACGGCTTTACCCGATATCGATGTGGCTTACTTTTTAGTTCACTCGATGGGTTATGCCGCTTCGGGGGGGTTAAAGGAGGAAGAAGAAGTCATTACCCGGCAGTTTACTGAGGGTGTTAAGCAAAAAAACGTAAAGCAAGTTATATATTTAGGGGGGATTGCAAATGAAAAGGTCCTCTCTGAACATCTTAAATCTCGAGAAGCCGTAGAATCGATTCTGAAGAATTCCGGCATTCCTTATACCTTTTTGCGTGCGAGCATAGTCGTCGGTTCGGGAAGCGCTTCATTTGAAATCATTCGGGATCTTGTTGAAAAGCTTCCTTTTATGGTCGCCCCCAAATGGATCAATACAAAATGCCAACCTATTGCGATTAGAGATGTTCTTTTTTACCTTATTAAAGTGATTTTAAACGAAAAGTGCCTAAATCAAGCATTCGAGATAGGCGGTCCGGATGTTTTAACATTTAAAGAAATGCTTCTTGAATATGCAGAAGTTAGAAAGCTCAACAGAAAAATTATTACAGTTCCCGTTTTGACTCCTCACCTATCGTCATATTGGCTTGTGTTCATTACCTCAGTGAAGTTTTCACTCGCTTATTACCTTGTTCAAAGCATGAAGACAAATACAATCGTGAAAGATCCAAAAATCTTATCCCTTTTGCCTCATGATTTAATTAACTATCGTGATGCAATAAAGCTCGCTCTTCTGAGGATTGAACAAAATGAAGTGACCTCAAGCTGGCGCGACGCCTGGAACATTAACATGGATGATCCGGATGTTCAGCGTATAATGGAGGTTCCCAAAGAAGGCGTTTTAAGTAATGTGCATAAAGAGCCCCTAGTTATTTCTACAGATCAGGTCATTGATAATATTTGGTCGATTGGCGGCAAGAAAGGTTGGTATAGTCTAAATTGGGCGTGGAATTTAAGGGGATTAATTGACAAATTTGCAGGTGGTTTTGGAAGAAGCTCCTACCGAATGCATTTTGATAGGTTAGAAGTGGGCGACTTAATCGATTTTTGGCGTGTTTTAAAGGCAGATAAATCAAGCGGCCATCTAATTCTTTATGCAGAAATGAAATTGCCCGGAGAAGCGTGGCTCGAGTTCAAAATTCAAAACAATGAACTCATTCAAACCGCCACTTTCAGACCCAAAGGGCTTTTAGGCCGTCTTTATTGGTACGGCCTATCACCCTTTCACTATTTTATTTTTAGGAACATGGCCAAAAGAATCGCTCAAAACAAGCCATAAACTATTTTAGCAAAAGCTTTTCTTTAAGTTGTGGGATGAAGCGAAAAATGTGTCTCTCCGGATCATCTTCAAAATTGCCCGTTTCAAAATAAAACTTCTTTTCTCTTTCAGAAAGTTGACGGTTATCCATCAGTTCTTTCTTTTTGATCTTCTCTTCAATGAGATATTTTTTCGTGCGGGTGTAATAGTGATTTACAGTGATAAAGCTATAAGAATGGCTGATAGGGTGATCAAGGGGAGAAAAATCGGTATGAACGAGTCTTTTGCCTTTCTTCATTTTGGCAAAATGGGGATTTAATATGCGATTAACCGCCTCGGGCTCAACGATCATTTTTGTATAGAAATTCATAGGATCGTTAAGAGACATTCTGCGGGTAAGTGTCTCGATCATTAATTTGTTTTCAGGAATATCCCAAACATCGCTTGTGCCATAACAGTTCCAATTAACAACGATTCCGCCTATGCCCTCATAAGGTTTTAACGCTTCCACTAAGCTATTATGTTTATGAGGAACAATGAATTCGTCCGTATCGACAATGGCGACCCATTTCGATTTGCCTTTCAATCGCTTGATGGCATCATTATAAGCGGGACACTGGGTTTCATAAACCCATGCCTGAGGTTTATTTTTGTGAGGTCTATTTCTGAAGGGGATGACTTCAACAAATCCCTCCGCTACATAAGGCGCTACTATATCTTTGAAATGATCGCTGCTCTCATTATCGTAAAAAAGCATGTGATCGGCGCCGATCAATTTATAGTACTCGATCATCTCCTTAAGCCAAGGAGCATCATCTTTAAAAATCGTGACAATAGTTAAATTATAGGGATAGTCTCTATCTTCTGACGGAATAACGAATATAGCAACAAGACCTGCTACCAACATTCCGACAAAAATTAATGGGATAAGAAACTTACTCTTCATATTTCTCCGGTTCAATTGCTTGTCTGATCTCACACACTTCATTGTAAGTGTCGAGATTTCCTACATCGTTATCACAGTTTTTAATCCAGGCGTCGAACGTTGGTTTATAAGTAACGATCTTCGCCCCCTGATTTGAGGTAGGGTAGTGCGACCAATGAAGGTAGTCGCTTTGCAGGGCAAGTCCCAGCATCAAAATCCTTGTATCGATAATATCAAAGGCCTCGGGTTTAAAAATACTAATTTTCCAATCATTATTTAATGTGAAAAATGTTCTTGAAAGAGTAGCAATCACTTCTTTTGTTATAGGATCTTTTAATATGAATTCATTCCCCCAATAATCCATCTGGGCTTCAACCCATTTTACATTATCAGGTGAAATGATATCGAAACTAGGAAGGATTCGAAAAACCCTTTCTTCTATTGTACAGAGAAGATTTCCTTCCGGGTCAGTCAATCTAAACAACAGGCCGAATTTAAATATTTCTTTTTCGGCTCGAGCCAGAAGGGTGTGGGAAGGATCGTAAAGATTGTAATCAGTGGTCCCTGTGAAATACTGTCTTTCAACTTGCCCGAGGGGATTTTGTTTAGAGTGAAGTAAAAATTTACATGTCCAGTCGTTTCTTCGGGCAATGATATCAATTTCAGTAGGTATGGGATCGGCAAA
>JAGVJG010000117.1 GCA_020051235.1 Parachlamydiales bacterium
ATTTTTTTCTATATCAAGCATAGTTAAATTCACTTCAATAAACTTAAAGATTTTGTCTTCAAGCGGTCCTTTATACCTTTCACGAGCCTCTGATTTTAATTTATGCGTAAGGATTTCTATCAAATTATCTGAATGCTTCTCTAGCATTTTTGGATATTGATTGGCTTCAGAATGCCAGAATTCTAAAAATATCTCTCTTTCTTGTTCGATTGCAGCTTCAGTTTCTATGTCAGGTTCATTAAAACCTAATGTTCCTTGATATCTTGTGAAATTAGGAACAATGGGTGCAATGACCTTTTTTTCTGTTTTTACTACTTTTGCAATAAGATCAACGGCTTTTCTTTTTAACTCTCTAACCTTAGTTCTATCGATAGTACTATATCTAAATTGACGAACTCTACCTGAATCATGATTAACCGGATGATGGGAATTGGGTAAATGCCTTATTTGAGGGGTTTGATCGCATTCAGACAAGTAGAGATCCGCACACCTCAAAGTAGCTCCTCTATTGTATTCTTCGAATACATCTTTGACAGATTTATATTTATTTAGATAACAATAACAAACTTTGCCCTCGTTGTGGGCTATATATACCGACTCATCTAAAGGATAATCTTTATGAAAAAAAGTCTGAATGAGCATGCCGTGACTTGATGAGGGAAATTGGGCTACATACTCCTCAATTTCTTTCGAGAAATTATCAATATCAAATCCTTCAAAATGAAAAGGAAGACGTAATGCCTCTAGGAGATTTACATCTTCTACCCCTTTTCCGCGGAGATAAAATTCGAGCGTTGTTTCCCCTTCATTATCTCCTACAAGCGTTTGCTCAATTGAAAAACTGTTCGAAGTGATTTGAGATCTAATATGTTCTTCATGGTCGCTTACTGGCAGTCCATATTGACCAAAAAATTCATCCACCCTTTTTGGAAGAGTAGGATTTGGATAACGAATAAACTTATATCCCTTTAACTGAGGATTTCCATGAGTTTGCTTGTAAAGCTCTTTGATTAAGATTTGAAATGCGATAAATCGAGCATTTTGTGCGGTTATAATCTGATAGTAATTCGTATGAAATTTCACCCTTTCTTTGACTTGAACTAACAATTTTTTATCGGCTTCATTCAAATTTGGCTGAGTAAATCGGCCTAAAAAGGCCCCTTTTTCAGCAGCTGTCAAGGGAGAGGAATACTTTAAAGCAGGCTCCATATATAAATTATTTTAATTCATTACTATAAAGACTGTATGAAGCCCTTATTAAGCCGGGGTTAACCCGGCGGTTTTACTTTACGGAAGCGGCTTCTTCATCGGTTAAAATGCGACCGAAATGGGTGAGTTGCACCTCGGCAATTTGGGGAGAGAATTGTTTTACTTTATCATCTAGATAACCATATCTTAGCCCGGTAAATGGGATACTTCTCTCCTTACAGAGCAATTCCACTTCCTTCAGCATCGATTGCTTATCATCTATGCAAGTAATAGATGAGGGCTTGTAGCCGATCATATCAAGAAATTTAAAGAGCGCTTTGCCTTTGTGAGTTCCGGAACAAAATAAAACTCCCGAACGGAAAATGACCCCTTTTCCATTATTGAAGAAAATCTCTTCTTGAGCAGGGGCATTTCTAGATAAATCGATACCTATAGTGTCCAGCTGTTCGACGGTGCGATGAGCTAAAGCAAGCCCTCTTGCCGTCAATGCCATAATGTTAATACCGGTCGATTGAAGATTCGATACCACATTCGGGGTTCCTGTTTGAACGGCTCTTACTTTAGTAACGTTTTGAACAGAATTATATTCTTTTAAAGTGAGTTCCAACGCATCGGTCTTAGAATGACCTTTATCAATATAATATTGATAACGATAGTTGAACCATTGATCAGACCCGAGCATTTGAATCGGCTCCATCAACGTATTATCAATATCAAATACCACTAAAGCGCCCGGTGCAACGTGTTTTTCAATCTCGGAAAACTCCGCCGTCTCATAAATCTCTGCGCGAAGTAACGTAAATACAAGTAAAAAAGAAAGAAAGGTTTTCATAATCCGAATAGTTTGGGGATTATATATTTATTCATCAAGCCTTCATGACAATTAATTCAGAGAGGATTATGGTACTAACATGTCACTTGAAATTGTAAGACGATTAAGAAGAAATAGAATTCATCCGGCGATAAGAGAACTTGTACAAGAGACAAGGCTTCATCCCAGCGACTTTGTCATGCCTTTTTTTGTTAAAGAAGGAAGAGATTTAAGAGAAGCGATTGATGCATTGCCGGGTCAGTATCGTTTTTCGCCAGATGTGTTATTGAAAGAGGCACATGCTTGTTTAGAAAGAGGGATTAAGGCCCTTGCTTTATTTCCGGCCAATGAAAAGGGCGTGAAAGATGCAAGAGGGAGCGAAGCCTTAAATCGAAATAACTTAATTAATCGCACGGTTAAAGAATTGAAAAGTCGTTTTCCGGAATTAGCGGTCATAGTTGATATTGCACTTGATCCTTATACCGATCATGGTCATGACGGCCTCGTTAATGACAAGGGCGATGTTTTAAATGATGAGACCGTGGAAGTTTTACAAGAAATGGCTCTTTATGCCGCTGAAGCAGGGGTTGATATTGTCGCTCCCTCTGATATGATGGATGGAAGGGTGCTCGCCATCAGAGAAGCCCTTGATCAAGGAAGTTTTCAACATGTCGGCATTTTAGCTTATGCAGCGAAGTACGCCTCGAACTTATATGGCCCCTTCCGTAGCGCCGCTCAAGTAAAATTGCAATTCGGCGATAAAAAAGCTTATCAGCTAAACCCCGCTAATGTGCGTGAAGCCCTACTCGAATGTCGTTTAGATGAAGAAGAAGGGGCCGACATATTAATGGTGAAGCCTGCCTTATCCTATTTAGATATTATCGCTAAACTTCGAGCCTCAAGTGATCTCCCAATTGCCGCTTATCATGTGAGTGGAGAATATAGTATGGTGATGGCCGCCCATGAAAAAGGCTGGCTAAACGGTCCGAAGACAATGGAAGAACATCTTTTAAGCATTAAAAGAGCAGGCGCAGATATTATCTTTACTTACGCCGCGAAAGACGTTGCAGAAACTCTATAGCAGATCGAGAGAAATATCCAATGGCGGGTATTTCTCATCATTTTCCCAGCCTATAAAGTCAAAGTGCCACCATTCGTAAGGAAATTGGATAAATCCGTGCTTTTCCATGGTGTCTTTTAAAAGCGAACGGTTCTCTTTTGCTTTATCAGAAATATTCACCGCATCGCTGAAAGCCTTTTCGGAAAAATCGTCAAAAGGAGTGGGCATCTCAAGCTCATTTCCCTTTAGATCAATTAAAGTCACATCGATGGCCGTTCCTCGGGTATGTCTTCCCTTATTTTTAGAGGGATTACTGATAAAACGCTCATCTTGGATTTTATCCCACATGACTTGCTGAATCGATAAAGGGCGATATCCATCATATACTTTTAAGGAGAGGCCAATTTCTTCTAAATCACTTTGAATTAAACGAACGGCTTTAGCGGCATCAGGATGCAAATAGCAAACCGGTTTTGAATACACGGCAAACCCTAAGAAATTGTCATCAGTTGCGTATCGTATATCAAAAGTTAAACGCTGATCAAATTCGGCTAAATTAACTAACATCAGTTTCTTTCTCTCTCTAAAGTTATCGTATCGTATAAATCAAGGCCGGTTTCAACTCTTACACCGACATCACGAAGCCACGCATTCATACCATAGCCCCAACGTTCTCTTGAACTATAAGTGTAGAAGATATCAAGCGGCATGGAGAAACCTATCCCTTTATCATAGTAAGTTTCACCGTTAATCCGGTCATGCCCATTTGTTCGAGTATACCAAAAATAAACTTCTAAGCCTGAAGGAAAATATCTGGCAACTTCATAACGAACACCGAAATCATTCGCTAAAAATTTACCTACACTAACTTTGAAGTCGAGTTTTGCAAAATCCCATCGGTAATATAAATTAGCAAAATATTGCGATCCTAAAAAATTCTGGTAGGTTGGGTAAAAACCATGCAATTTCCGGATTTTATTTTGAAAGCCAAGCCCCCGGTAACTTCTTTTCTTAAATAAAGCACCCTCAACACCAAAAGACCAATTCCCGCAAACGGGATACCATAAAAATTCAGCTCCGATCCCTGCATAGGCTTCTTCGAAATAACCGAACGCGAGTTTCGAATACCACCCTCTCCCCATATTCCAGTTCTTTTGAATAAAGGCTTCATCAACCGTAATACCCGATGCTTTATAATAATTAATGATATCGCTTCGGACGTTAATGATTTGAGAAGGGTTTAACCGATCGACATCTTGCACGTCCCCTAAATCCCCAAAGAAGTTATATCCTAACAAGACCGAGTAGTAAATGTTATCCCAAAAATAGCCGTCGACACCAACATGAATCCCTAAAGAGTATTTAAACTTGCCCTTAGCACTTCCAAACAAAGTGTGGGTTTTAGGCTCTAGGTAGAAGTTATAAGGATAAAGATTTTGAGAAAAAATCGTTTTTTTACGAAACGATTCATAAAAAGTCACTTCCCTCATGGGAGTAAGCACTTCGAGCTCAAATTCACAAAGCTCGTTGACTGCAAACATTCTTACGAATTGCATATCGTAGGCATATTCATGAACGGGGAAACCTTCCGATTCGATGACTACAATCACAGAAGAAAATTCTGAAGGAATCAAATTGGCAAGAAGATTATTTAATCGCTCTCGAACCACATCTTCCGTTCTAAATGAAGTATTAAAAACTTTTAAATGTAGGCGTTTGTTAAAGCAATTGTCGTAGCTAAAGCTCACTTCAAGCAGCTCAAAGCCTTGCTTTAGGAAAGGATAGGCAAGATCTAAGGCGAACATCTCTTCGCTGCGTCTTGCTCCTATGGGCTCATAAATTTTAGGAGCGGTGTAAGGAAGGGGATCGTCAATTTTAGGAATTAAGCCCTTCGTTTCACCCAAGTTATAATAATAGCCCGCTGAAAAAGCCCATTTACATCCTCGAACATAACTCAATGATAAATCGAGTTGATCCCAAAGCTTATATTTGATTCCAAGATTGAATTTGCTTTTTTGCTTGTGGCCATCAGGGTGTCTTTCTGCATTTCGGCTTCGATAAGGGATACCATCGTATTCGGCAGCCAAAGCGATCCCTTGGAGATATTCATTATCACATTTTCGAAAGGGCATCCAAAGCAACCCGCCGAACAATCCTCTGATGCGGTCAAATCCATAACCAATAGATGCTTCACAGTCATAGTACTTCCACACTTTGGTAAGCACAAAATATTTGGCTGCAAAATTTCGAGTTCCTAAAAAGTCCTCCATTCCAAAAGCGAATCCTGGAAGATTATATTCACTATCTTCCGGCCTGATGATGGCTATTTTAAAATTGGCGCCCTTATCGCTTAAATCACCAAAGCCTAAAGGACTTAAGATTGGATCGTCAATTCCTTTAAAAACGCGATAATTACCTGAAATCTCAAGTCTTTCTGCAAGCTGACATCGTAAACTATAAAGACGATAGGGCGAAACACTTGCATACCCTAGGCCTACTTCCCCCACATTTCCCATACGCGCAGAAGGCATATTGAAATAACCACCGTAAAATAAATGGTTATAGTAAGTGGGCACTCTTTCGGAAATCCTTTTATTCCAATAATTTGCGATCTCCAAGTCGTTTAATAGATCGGCCTGGAGAGAAATTAAAAAGAAAATTAGGAAAAAAAAGAGCCTAAACACGCAAAAAGGATATCAACCCTTAAGTTAAGGGCGCAAGGCTAAAAGAGTTGTAAGGTTAAGTAAAAAAATGAATTCTCAAAAAATAATTCAAGGATTTGCTATAGGGAATATTCAAACGTTTATGGAGAAATTATGAAATCATTAGCTTTAATTGTTGCCGGTATCGTTTTTGCGATTGTTACCGCTCTGCATTTATATCGCCTTTACTATCAACTTCCCGTCACCATTGATGAAACAGCAGTTCCATTATGGTGGAACGGAGTAGGCGCACTAGTATCCGGACTATTAAGTGCCTGGATGTTTTCCGCTGCTTCTTGTCGTCATCATCATCATGATAAAGACGGCGGTTGCTGCCATCATCATAAAGACGATCGCACCGAGCGCTAGAATACTAAAGCGGCCTCAGTAATGTAGGACTCGCCTTGCGTTCTTAGAGCCGCTTTAAATTCCCTTTCATAACGGAAAATGATAATCCCGTTTAATTGAGGGACTAAAAAGTCGATTTCAGGGCCTACTGCATAAACACGGTCGCGATTTCGTTTTGCAAAATTAGGCACTGCACTTCCGTGATCATTGGTGGTTTGTCTTTCAATATATCCCACTATGCCCACATTTATTAGACCGAACGATTTTCCGAACCCCCAATCCACGCAAAGATTATCGCCGGGATAAAAATCCACTCTTCGCTTCTTAAAATGTTTTTCGTAGGTGGCATAAAAGGAAAGAGACCAAGTCTTTTCGCAATCAAAAAAATAAGTGGCTGCAAGCGTACCCATAATACCGTAGTTCCCAAGACCCGAATTATGAGGGCTTAAATATCTAAATTTTCCGGAAGGAAAGAAAACGCCCACTGCAGTGAATATAGAAAGACCCTTGATTTGCCATCTCAGATTGATGGGCTCTAAATAAATATCTGATAAACGAAGAGGGCTTTTTCCAAGATTTAAGCTTTGATTTAAGACGGCAAAATCAAGCGAGTTGTTGACGAAAGGAATGTCTACCATGAAGCCATATTTTCCACCCAAAAAACATCTATCGGAATAATAGGCGCCGATTAATTGAACATAATCATATGTGACATGTCCTTTAACTCTTTCTCCATTAACCTCTACATTTTTGCCTTTGCTATTTTTTAAACGGTTCGCCTTGTAGTGGGTGTATATGCCGGCTAAATTAAATCCAGGAAGTTTGACGGCTGAATTTAGTCCATTTGTACCAAGAACATAATGGTTCTGCATTTCTGCGTGCACAAAACCAAAAACAAAAATAAAAAATACAAAAAATTTTTTGATCATGTGAATTTGATAGCGAAGAATTGTTCACTTTGTCAACAGATATTCCATCAATCCTTCAAAAGGATAACTTCCAAAAGCGCGTCTCTTATACTTTAAAATCACTTTCTCCTTTTCTTCTTTTGAAGGATTTTTTCTAAGATAATCGAAAAGGGGTTCATAAGGTTTTTTCCAATAATTTTTGCGCTCAGAATCGTTTATTCCCAGAGACAAAAACCTTTCCTTAATCGATTCACGATGCCCTCTAAGGGTAAATATAAAAATATCGCCTACAGATTGAGATAAAGGAGCTTCAACCAATTTAGATTCGTTAAAAAGTTCTAAATAAATAGTTATATTTTTTTTCGCTGCTTCATATAAAAGATATTGTAAATAGATCACATGATATTTCACTAAGTAAGAAGGGGCCCTTGAAACCACTTTTCCTTCTGAATTGTATCCAAGATTAGCAAGATCCATTTTTAAATTTCTAAAACAAACAGGCAGTTCTCTAAAGGTAGCAAGATGCCTTAACAAATAAGTTAAGTCTTCTCGGTAGATTTCAAGAGGAAGATCCGCCCATGCCTTCATTCGTTCTTTTAACCACAAACCTTTTCTAAAATCAAAATCAAGATCTCGAGTGGTGGGCAAAACCACTCCCTGTTTGGATACGTAAAAAGGGCCTTTTAACACATCATTGAAGGAGATGATTTCTAAATCTTTATTTATTGGAATGGCGGTCCAGTCTCTATTTTGATCTAGCTCCACCTCTTTTTCTGGAGAAAACGTGACGCCCGAAAAAGATATCGTTGTCTTAGAATCAACCTTTGTAAGCGTTTTTTGCGGCCTTGTTGTCACAAGATCCATGCAATCGGTCTCTAGCCAAACATTTTGAACAGCTACTTGATCCGTGCAGATTCTTTTCGGCAACTTATCCATAATTTTGATTAGTTTTTTACATATTCTTTTCTTCCAATCTTCCTTTTCCTTTTCGGATGCAAAAGGTATTGGATGGGTTAGAATTTTTTGCTCATATTCTTTTAGATCTTTTTTGTACTGGATATGTAGACCCTGCTTTTGAGCGAACTGATGAATCTCAAAAATTGGAAATCGTAATTGAGTTAGAATTTCAAAAGAGCAAACTCTTCGCCAAAACTCTTGCTCATCAATATCAACATCGATTTTAAAAGGAACTCCCAATTTATTTTCGAATAAATCAGATATTTTTTTAGCCAGTTCAGTATTTATGAACGTTTTTGAAATAGAGGAAATTAAAAAGGCTTTTTTGATCATTTCTTTATCCTCGAAGGGACTGGACACAAACCTTTTTTTATATTCTGCCCAAATCTTTGCCTCATAACAGACTCTATCTAACGCAGCCCACGTTCTTCTTAAAGTCAGTTTGATAAAATAATCTTTGCAGGGAGTAAAAAGTGCGTATTCTAATATAAAGAAGATGATTCGATAAAGAAGGCCCCAGCCTTTCGAGGCATCGTAAAGGCGGGAACCACTGAAATTAGCTACGAGCTTACCCGACTTAACAGCCGATATAAGCTCGATGCAATTGTGCTTAAGATCTGAAGTTGTTCCGATCAACTTTTAAAGTCACAAGTAAGAATTAAAGACCCTAGTAGGGTCTTATTGGAGCAATTATTCCAGGACCGCGAGGTCTACCTTGATCAATGATGATACTCGATCCTTCTAATCGCTTTAAATTCTCGCCTGTACTCTCATTAGGAGGATAAATTAAATCAGCTTCCTTTTGAGCACGTGCAATTTCAAGCGCTTTGAAATAGGGCTCTGTACGGCAATGCCAACGGTCGTAGTACCATTGTTTAAGCGTGAATAGATAGTAATTTACAATACCATCATCCAGCTCGACCCAACCTACATAGAAAGGATCTACAAATTCCCCATAAAAACTTTCGAAGTTGAGGTAAATATCTAAATCTTCGGCGGTGAAAGGTTGCACACACATATCCGCGCGAATGGAAGGATTATTATTTAAAGCATTTAATAAGCCTTCAATATAGTCAGTAAAGACTATTCTTAATTCGCAAATTTCATATAAATTTTGGGAACTCAACACGAGCCTGACTTTTTCAGAGCAGTCGGTGTAGTAAACCCTAGAATCTTCCAGATGGATTTTATGTTCACGTTCCATTTGGGTGGTATATCGAACGATTGTGCGCGTTAATTCTTCGACATCGATTTTCTTCTCCCAAAGCCACATCGGACCATCGTCAGAGCGTCTTTGGCAAGAACTTAAAAAAACTAGTGAGAATAAAATAATCAATCTGAAAAACATAAACTTCGATCGTAAGGATTTAACCATTATTTGAAAAGTACGATTTGTGCCATTCAACAAACTTTTTTAGACCTTCTTCTAACGAGGTTGTAGGCTTAAATCCTAATTCCTTCGAACTCAAATCAATGTCTGCATACGTCTTTTCAACATCACCGGGAGCCAAAGGTTTCAACTCGGTAATGGCCTTTTTGCCCCATAATTTTTCTAAAATACCAACAAATTCTAGTAATTTTACGGGTTGATGATTTCCAAGATTATAAATTTGCGCCGCTTTTCCCTTCTCAATCGCAGCCAC
>JAGVJG010000071.1 GCA_020051235.1 Parachlamydiales bacterium
CTTAAGAGGACCAGGCCGAGTGTTATCGCAAAGAGCTTCTTCATAATCTTAGTAAAGAATATATTAAGTTTACAATCAAGTGTAGCCTGTAAAAAAATGAGGATTATTCATCCTTAATAAGATAGGGTATGAGAACTCGAACTAAAATTATTTGCACAATTGGTCCTTCGGTGCAATCCGAAGAGAAAATTAGAGAATTAATTCTCGCCGGAATGAATTGCGCTCGGCTTAATTTCAGCCATGGAACGCACGAAGAGCACGACGTTGTCATAGATCGACTTCAAAAAGTACGCGCAGAAATGAAAGTGCCTTTGGCAATCATGTTAGATACCAAGGGACCTGAAATTCGTTTGAAAAAAATCAATGAAGGTCAGGTCTATCTCGCGACAGGGGATAGATGGCGTTTAATGAAAGAAGAGGTCGAAGGAAATAAGACTCATGTATCTATCACTCCTCCTTATGTCATCGATAATTTAAAAGAAGGCATTAAAATCCTTTTTGATGACGGCTACATATCCTCAAAAGTGGTTCAAGTCACTCCTGAATGGGCTGAAGTTGAAATTGAAAACAGTGGCATTGTCAAAACAGGAAAAGGAGTTAATATTCCTGGGTTGTTTATTGATCTTCCTGCTGTGACGGAAAAAGACATTACCGATATCCGTTTTGGCTGTAAAAAAGACATAGATGTGATAGCCGCTTCCTTTATACGGTCAGCAGAAGATGTTTTAACGATCAAGAAGTTGCTTGCCGATGAAGGGAAATCCAACATTTTGGTGATAGCAAAAATCGAAAATATGGAGGGTGTCCATAATTTTGATACGATCGTTCAAGTCGCTGATGGAATAATGATTGCTAGAGGAGATCTAGGGGTAGAAGTGCCGATTAGTCATGTTCCTCAACTCCAAAAAATGATGATTAGAAAAAGCTATCTTGCGGGCAAGCCTTCTGTTACAGCTACGCAAATGCTTGAGTCGATGATCAATAATCCCAGACCCACTCGTGCGGAAGCGTCCGATGTCGCCAATGCAATTTACGATTCTACCTCTGCCGTTATGTTGTCAGGTGAAACGGCTATAGGAAAATATCCGATTCAAACTGTCAACATGATGAGAAGCATTGTTGAACATGCCGAACAAGATTTTAATTATCGCGATTTTTTTGCAAATTTTTCGAGCTTAGTTTTTCATGACGTCCCTTCTTCAGTAACTTTAGCTGGGGTAAAGACTGCTTATAGCTCAAACGCAAAAGCTATTTTTGCCTTTACGAGTGGAGGATCTACCGCTAGGCTCTTATCTAGGTTGCGGCCGCAAATGCCCATCATCGCCATGACGGATAAGCTAAAAGCCTTTAATCAAATGGCTATCAATTGGGGAGTTATTCCTTATCATTCCGACGCTTGCCACTCGATCGATGAAGCCTTTCAAAAGATTTCTAGTTATGCCCTTTCTATTGACGAAGTTTTATATGGAGATTTAGTGGTTGTTACGGCAGGTTCCCCCTTTGGTGTATCAGGTACAACAAATATGATGATGGTGGAATCAATAGGAGATGTGCTTGTAAGAGCGGTTAAAGGAATTGGTAAAAGGATTCATGGCAATATTATTTTTGTCCCCACTGCTGAGTCGAAAAGGCCTTACGCCGTTCGTGACCATATCATCATTATTCCAAAATGCGATGAAAGCTTTATTGGCCTTATCAAAGAATCTCTCGGATTTATATTAGAAAATCATATCAATGATACAGACTCTGAACAATTGGCTTTAAAAATAGCACAAGAAGTGGGTAAACCCGCTATTGTTCGGGCAGACGGAGCCGTTCGTATTTTAAAAGAAGGGCAACTTGTTACCCTCGATCCTGAAAGAGCGGTAGTTTATAAAGGGGTCGTTCTTCAGTGAATGCTTGCTTAGGAATATATTATAAAATTCGCGATCATTCGCTCATTCAAAAATGCCGAGAAACAACGATCTATACCGTGGCAAGAGCTTTATTTATTGGAGCGATAATTGCGCTCACGACTTCTTTGGCAGGATTTACGCTCTATAAAGCCGCGCCCGTCTTTCGCGCTTTAATAAATCCTGGTGTTGAGATATTTATAGTTGCTTTTGCGATTGCAGCCATTCTAGCCACAATCGCATTGATTAAAGTTTCCCTTGGATCATGCTTATCGCATGTTCATGATAAAGCGAACTCTATTTTGAAAAAGAGTTAGAGTTTGTTTTGCTTCAAAATGCTTGCATATAGTGAAGGCAATTGTTCGACAACTGTTTCGGTATATTCGGGATTGTATCTTGGAGTTTGATCTTTCTTTTGATTTGCAATTAACTGCGCTCGAAATTCTTCATAAGCTTTCTTTCTTTCCTCAGGAGTTCTTGCTATAGTTGCCCTAGTAGGAATAGATTCTACTCTTCTAGAAGGAGCAATGGGTCTAGCAGGAGATTCAACGACTGCTATTTGAGGAGGATTTTTAATTTCAAATCTTCTTTGATTTCTTGCGGCTCTTCTTTCCAAATCCTTTTTCTCTGTTTGTGCAGTTAAATTTTGGGCTTCTTCAATCACATCCCTAGCTTTTTTTCTAGACTTTGCAAGTTCAGCAACTTTGGGATCTTCATGATTTTTGTTATTGGCTTCTGTTTGCTTTGCGCTGAAAAGGAAGCTGATACCAATGATAGCGGCCCCAATAGCTATGGCGCCCCCTTTAACGATCAATGCACCCATTATACCCGTTGAAATGGCGGCAGCGAGAATAGCTCCCGGAGGTGTGAAAGCTAATACAACAAGGGCTATCGCTGCAATGGCAGCAATGATTTTGTACTTATGCTCTTTAATAAAGTTTGCCGAACTATGTATTAATGTATTATCTAATGGTTTTAGTGGATGCATAATTCCTTAAAAAACGGGCCCACAATTACTTGTGAGCCCTTGGTACAAAATAAAGGATAACTTTTTAAACTTTTTGAGCTTCTAATTGAATTTGAATGGCTTTCATTTCATTAACTATTTTTTCCATTCCTTTCTTAAAGGCGACTATTTGTTGCGTAGTAGATTTTGGATTTTGAATTCCTTTCATCAAAGGATCTAGCTTATTTCCAAGTGCGATCATTTTTTCTTCTAAAGGTAATGAATTAATTGCAGCTTTCTTCTCTTTTCTTTCTTCTGTTTTTGAAGGATTGATTTCAACTTGAGGAGAGGGTGTAGCAGCTGGAGCTTCTTTGATGGTAGCATATTGAGCTTGAGTAAATGATTCTCGACCGACTCTTAATGACTGAAGAGTTCTATTAGTAGTTTCTTCTACCATTTGAGCTTCGAGCTGAGGTTTAATCACGTTCATTTCAGCAAGAATTCTTTCCATCCCTTTATTGCGGGCAACTAATTGAGCTGGATTTGATACGGAAGCTTTGATCAATGTATCTAACTTATTTCCAAGTGTTTCAAATTGATAACTTAGAGGCATGAGTTTAAAGACTTCTTCTTCTTCTTTTCTTTGAGCTGTTAATGTTTTTGTAGAAGTATTTTTACCTGTAACAATCGATTCCTTGTTAAAATTAGCCAGGGTTTCTCGAATGGATAAGGCTGCGTTTGTTGTAGCGGAGTTTACTGTAACTCTATCAGCTTGTTCTTTTGCTCTTTTCGCTTTTTCCTGAGCTCTTGCTTCTTGTTGGGCTCTCTCTTGAGCTTCTTTAGCTGCTTTTGCTTTTGCGTCTTCTTGAGCTTTGTTTTTTAAATCAAGTTGTCTCGCTTCTTCTTGAACTTTGTCTTGAGCTTCTTTAATTGCTTTGGCATCCGCTTCGGCTTTTGCTTTTGCGGCTACCTTCTTTTTCTCAGCAATGCTGTTATTCTCGATATCTCGGGTAAACATTAGGGCAGTGGCTGCAAATAAAAGACCGCCAAGGGCAATACCGCCTGCTGTAACGATGAATGAACCGCTTAAACCTAATACGGCAACATGGGCAGCAAGAATGGCTCCGGGAGGTGTGATTGCTAATGCGATAATAGCGATGCCGGCAATGATTGCGGCAATCTTCCACTTATTATCTTTAATGAAGGTACCAATCTGACTTAATGTCGATGGTTCGGCGTTCACTCTAGCAGCTGTGGGATCCATAATTTTTAAACCTAATATTTCTTAACCTGTAATAATTTTATCACTTAATTATTAAGGCCGTATTAATTGACTCAACAATTTTAATTTTTTAAATTTGAGAAAACAATGAAAATATTTTTTTTAATTAAAATAAAAAAACTCGTGGACAGAATGCCCACGAGTAAATTGAATTAACCGTTTGAATCGACTAATGCGTGTCTAGATGTGTTTAAAGTGCCTGTTTTGTCAAATGCGGTAGATCTGTTTTTTCTCAAAAAGGAGAGTTTAGCGCCTATTGCTCTTTCTTCTTCCGTGATCGGAGTCTTAAAATCGAATTTAAATGGTTCAGGTTGCTTGAATTTATTAGTTGGATAAATATTTAACGCATCTTTTTGATCCATAAGGCTAGCAAATAATAAGCCTGGACCGCCTAAACAAACCGCTCCCAAAAAGCCTGCGCCAAGGGGAAAGGCTAACGCAGCTCCAAAGCCGCCCGTCGCTGCCGTTATTCCAAGCGCCAATAAAACAACCAACGCTACCGTCATTACGGTTTTCCATTTGTTGTCTTTTATGGTTTCTCCAACAGAGCTCGCCGCATTCATTGCAGATGAGCCTAATGATTTGATTGTATTCATAGTTTTGTGTCTTTTTTTAAAACAAAAACCCGCGGCATTACACCGCGGGTTAATTTACTTACACTTTAATTGCGTGATTTTGGTTTGCACGCGCTCTTTTAGTATTTAAGTGAGCTTGTTCAGCAAGCACATCTCTAGTATCAGAAGTTGTTCTTTCTGATTTTCTGATGAGTTTATCTTGTGGAGCTTCACCTTTAACCATTTTGACAATCGATTTCATAAGACCGTCTTTTCTTTCGACTTCTGGTTTTGATTCAATGCCCCATTCGGAATCACTGAAATCAGGCTTAGAAGCGAAAGGTAATGCTTTTTGTGATCTCAAACGAGCATTAGACTTGTCTTCAATGTTTGAAAGATCTGTCTCAATAGTGAAAAATTCGTTAGCAAATTTATTCATATCATCAAGAGCTTTTTCTTCTTTACGATTTACATGTGTTTCATAAAGACTGGAAATTCCAACTGCTAAAGCGATAACTACTGCTGCAGCACCTAAGGCTACAGGTATAATTAAACCGCCGGTACCGACGATTGCAAAACCAGCAGCAACACCTGCTAATGCGAGGGCGGCTACTGTAGCAATGCTTTTCCATTTATTTTCTTTTACTGTGTTAACAGCCGATTCTACACCACTTGCGATAGAAGAACCGATTTTATTGAGGGCTTGCATTTTATTATTCTCCAATATTTTGTTTAATATTATTAATTCTTTCTAATTTATTTTCTTTATTTTATTTAATAAGCCTTTTCTAGCTTTGTTAAATTAAATTATAAACTATACATATTAAGATTATATTAATATTTAGTCATTTGTTAATTAATTTTTTAATCTACACTGTTGAAGTCAGCTTTGGATTTAGCTCTTTTATCTGCTACTTCTTTAGCAAGTGCCGCCGCTTGTGCTCTTTTGTCGGCTTCAGCTTGTTTTTCTGACTTCATTTTCTGAACATGCTCATAAGCTTCGTCTAATGATTTTTTGCTAAATCTGCCTATTCTCTTTTCATTTTTAGGCATATCTTCATCTACACCTGTTAATTCAGGTCGAATAATCTGTCCTGACTGCGACTTCGGCATGAGGAGGTTCATAACAGGAGGTACGAAACCTTCTTGAAATTTTTCGTAAGCCGGATTCATTCTCACTTGAGTGTAGTTATTAAACGCGGGATCAAATGCGGGATTCTCCTTCATTTCACCTAAATCTTCAGGTAAACTTTCTTCCTCGTCTTTTGTCTCTTTTTTAAATTTAAGAGCGTCTTTGATCTTCATGTTTGCCAACTGCCCTGTACTGTCAAATGCAGGATTTTCTACTACATGCGTGTAGGTTACATAGGCCGGATCAAAGGCTTTATTTTCGACAAAGGTACCTAATTCAAGAAAATCCTCATCTTCTTCTGAACTTAATTCTTCTTCATAGGGAGAATTGCTTCTTGAAGGCTCAGTTGATGGGGATTCATCCTCATCTTCTGAAAGCGGTTTACTCAGAGCGGAATCGGGTCTTTTAAGAGGATTGTCAACAAGCGCCATACCAACTTGAATTTCCGAGGGAGCGATTGCACCTGTTTTAAATAATAATGCTACTTCCTCTTTTGAAAATTCCCTTGTTCTCGGGTTATTTAAATTTTCGTTAGCTTCTTCTTTTTCTTCTTCGCTACCTTCTAAATCATCTAAATCATCAACTGGTTCAGGTTTTTTTTGAGGTGGCAGGGGCATTCTTTTCTAAAAATATAGCTAAAATAAAGCCTCCAGCTGCAACTAAGCCGGCGCAGGAGCTCGATAAGCCTATGATAGCAATCGTGCTGGCAGTCAAGCCTATGCCTATGCCTATGATTAAGCCTGGGGGAGTAAGAAGTAGGGCAAGAGCAATTGCTGCTAAGGCTACAGCCGCGATACCGGTAATAATCTTCCACTTATTGTCTTTGATGAACTGTATGCAAGACGAGCTCTGCTCTACGGGTCTTGCTGCATCTAAGGTGTTTTTGGGGTCCATTGTTTTTTATCCTATTATTTTGTGTAATTCTAAAATTATTATTTGCTTATAAGATAAATTATAAATTCAAAATGTTAAGAATTAATTAAAAAATTTTAATTAAAATATTAATTTAACGAAGAGGATAAAATAGCTAGGGCAGCGAGGGGGGCTGTATCTGTTCTTAGGATATGGGGAGATAGTTTTACCCCTTTTGCGCCTAGGGTAATAAGATGTTCTACTTCCTTATGAGAAAAGCCTTTTTCGGGGCCAATATAGAAAAGAACTTGGTCAAGGGGAGGTTTTACAAGGGAAAGGAGCGAAGGAGCGGCAGAATTGGTATCTCCAAAGAATGTGGGATTAGGGAGAGATTTTAAAGTGGATATGGGGTCCCCTAAAGTCAATTTAGGAAGGTATAAGCGTCCCGACTGCTTCATAGCGCTCATTAGAATAGAGTGGGCACGTTTAAGCTGATTGTCACTTAGGTCAGTTTTTTCACTCAAATCGCCTGGATAAAGGATAAGTTCGGTCATGCCGAGTTCGCATCCTTTTTCAAGAATAACATCGAGGCGATTGATTTTCGGGATGGCCTGGGCGATGCGAAGAGCGATGGGCTCTTTTTCTTTAGTGATAGAGTGGATTTGCAGGTTGTTTTTCTCGTAAGTGGCAATTGCAAGTTCGCCTTTACCATTCACCAATTCAAAAGTCTCGCCATCTCGAATACGCATCACTTTGAAATGTTTGAATTCTTCGTCTGAAAATTGAGGATGCAAGAGATCTTCAACGTAAAATCTATCGTGCGGCATTATTAAAGAGCCCTGGATCGGGTTCGTTTACAGACATGGTATGAACGGTGACTTTTCCATTTTCTACTTCTGCTTCTAAATCAAATCGTTTCTCAGGACCGGTATAGAGAGTTAGATTTTGCAGAAAGTCTTGAAAGCGGGCTCTTAAGTGAGATTCTCGCTTTTTAGAGTGGCGCGGTTCGTTACTTTGGCCCCCATGGTTATGGGATATCAAGTAAGAGACATATTTATTTTCGAGTTCGTGGGGAGCGATCACAGAAAGTCCCCAGGGAAGTTCGTTGACGTCTTTAGTGGCTACAATCGAAATCATTAAATGATCCCTAACCACTTCAAGAAATAAACGACTTACATCCTTCACATATAATTTAACGGGTAAAAAAGTTAATTCGTTTCTTACTTTTAAGGTAACATCCGTGTTCAGACTCAGTGTTTTTGGATTTAGAACATCAGAAGTTACCAAAGGGTAAAAGAGTCTTACCGGAAGTTCCCGATCAATTGCGAAGATTTCACGGCGTAAAAAATCAATGTGTAAGTTTGGCGCTTCGGGATCATTGATTTCTTCAAGGGTGTTATTTCGGAAAGGAATAGGCACCTTTTTCCAACTACTCGGTACAAAAAAGCTCACTTCATCATCGTGAAAGTTTTCTCTTGAAGGTTTGATTTTATCTAAATCATTTTTAGAAATGTCGTTGAAATCAAAAGCAACTTCAATCCCTTTATTGATTAATGCTTCTACTTGTTCTTCAGGCCCCGTTATCGTTTGAGTCATTTTTTGAGGCCAAATATCTAGGTAGTCATAACCTTGTGGAGGCGATCCCTTAGGGGGTAAAACGGTAATTGGCACTTTTGCCGTGATCATTTTACTTAATTTAAGGACAAATTCCGGATGTACGACTTCAGAGATATGGGAAACAACATCAAGTTCCGGATTATGATTAACTAAATTGCTGCGGGCAATTTTAATTACTTGATCATCGGCATCAAAAGTGGAAGCGTCGATCATCACTTCTAAATCGCCAGGTTCTAGTTGATCAATGACGCTTTTAGAGCCGGTTACGGTTAGGTTGATACGACGATTTAAGAGGCCGTTCGGCATCATTCCAACAATCATTTTATCTTCAGGAATGCTTATTACTCGGATCGGAACGTTAGGCAAAGCTTTGGTTTCAGTTAAAGAGTGGTTAACCATAAACCAAATCAAAAGACCAATGAAGAGCGCGACCCCTTTCTGCTGCCAATTGTTTGTAAAGAGTGCGATTAAGCGGTCCATTTCTTCAATTTTCCAAATACGTTTATGCTAGAGCTAATTGCCGATTCAGGAGGAGTAAAGACGGATCTGAGAATCCCTTTAAATCGATCGGGTTTAATCCCTCTTGTCATGATTCCTTCACGGGCAATCGATACTTTTCCTGTTTCTTCTGAAACCACAATAATTAAAGCGTCCGTTAGTTGGCTAATACCAAGTCCGGCTCTATGCCTTGTTCCCATCGATTTAGAAAGCTGTGTCGAATCATCGGCAAGGGGAAGGATCGTCGCGGCCGATATAATCGTGGTTCCACGGATGATAACGCCGCCATCATGAAGCGGAGTAGTCGTGCTAAAAATCGTTTCGAGAAGCTCGGGAGAAAAGCGGGCATTGATAATGACAGCTTTATTGGCGAATTCGTCTAAAGAATCTTGGTTTTCCAAAATGATAAGCGCACCGATTCTTCGATCCGCTAGTCTAAATACAGAACCCGTAATTGCTTCTAAAAACTTGTCGAACTCGGTGATTTCCCGATATTTTTTTCCTTTTAAGCTTAGTTTAGAAATGGCCAGCCTCAATTCCGGCTGAAATAAAATCATTAAGGCAAAGACTGCACTATTCACTAAATATAGCATTAACTTTTCAAGAACAGGAAGATCGAGCCACATAAAGGAAATATACATTCCCAAAAAGGCAAGAAGACCAAAAATAAGGTCCATTGCACGTGTGTTCCAGAAAAAGGAAATAAGATAATAAATTAAGGTTGAAATCAGAGAGACTTCAATGAGCGGAACAAATATGTGTAGCCACTTCATGATGACCTATAACTAAATAGATCGATCAGGTCTCGGTGTTCCTTTACATCATGAACACGAAAAATATCGACATGTTCATATATTTTTGCGTTCATAGCTAGGGTAGCGGCCAAAAGATCTTGCGGTTTCTTATTTAAAATTTTGCTCATAAAAGACTTTCGTGACAGGCCTACTAATAAGGGGTAACCTAACTTTTTAAACACGGGTAGATTGTGTAAAATTTCCCAATTATCAGCAACGGTTTTACCGAAACCAATTCCAGGATCAAGCCAAATTTTGTCCTTGCTAAACCCTCTATTATTAAGGGTTTGCGTTTGTGTCTCGAAGGTGTTAAAAATATCTTGAACAACGCCCTTTTCATAAACGGGAGCTTGTTGCATGGTAGCCGGCACTCTCAGCATGTGCATAATACACACATCTACCTGATATTTTATGACTACCTCAGCCATTTTAGAATTTCTTAGGCCTTCGACATCATTAATCATGAAGGCCCCTTCCGCGCACGCGATCTCTGCGACTTCGGGATTTCGGGTATCTACTGAGATGGGACCTAATTTAGAGAGAGCTTTAATTAGGGGAAGGATTCGTATTATTTCTTCTTCCGTTGAAACGGAGTTCGCACCGGGCTTAGTCGATTCTCCACCAATATCAAGAATATCTGCGCCCTCGTCAAAAAGACGTTTGCCTTTATCAATTAATTTCTCAATTGAAAACGAGGGATCCCCGTCATAAAACGAATCGGGGGTCGCATTTAAAATTCCCATTAACTTTGGCATTGAAAACAGCTTATACGATTTTATCTCACTTGTAACCACCAAAAAAATCTTTTACTTTATCAGGTGTAAGAGTAATTTTTATTCCTATGGATGTAGAAATTCTTTCAAGATTTCAATTTGCCTTCACGATCATGTTTCACTATATCTACCCCCCTTTGAGTATTGGCCTCGGTTTATTGCTGGTGATCATTGAAGGGTTTTACGTTTTCACTCGCAAGCCTATTTACCTTCAGATGGCAAAATACTGGACCAAGATCTTTGCACTTACTTTTGCCCTTGGAGTGGCAACAGGTATTGTAATGGAATTTGAATTTGGAACGAACTGGGCTTCCTATTCTAGGTATGTAGGCGATGTTTTTGGCTCTGCCTTAGCTGCAGAAGGGATATTTGCTTTCTTTTTAGAATCGGGCTTTTTAGCTCTTCTTCTTTTTGGATGGAATCGGATCGGAGTAAAACTCCATTACTTTTCCACCATTATGGTTGCTTTAGGCGCTCATTTTAGTGCCATTTGGATTATCGTAGCCAATTCATGGATGCAAACACCGACAGGGTTTAAAGTAGTCGGAGAAGGGATGACCGCTAGAGCAGAAATTACCGATTTTTGGGCAATGGTGTTTAACCCTTCCTCCATGGATCGATTAATGCACTCCGTCATTGGAGCTTGGCTTGCAGGAGCTTTTTTAGTCATTTCTGTATCTTCTTACTATTTGTTAAAAGGCAAATTCAACGAGTTTGCGACAAGATCTTTGAGAATCGCGCTTGTTGTTGCCACACTTGCCCTTTGTTTCCAGATTTTTTCGGGTGATAGAAGTGCAAGAATTGTGGCTAAACATCAGCCGGCTAAACTCGCTGCCATGGAAGGCATTTTTGTCACACAAAGACAGGCTCCCTTAGATATTTTGGGTTACGTTGATAAAGATAAAAAAGTGAGTGTTGGAATACCTGGATTACTTTCGTATCTCTCTTTTGGGGATTTTGATGCCGAGATTCAAGGACTTGATAAAGTACCTAGAAAAGATTGGCCTAATGTTCCCGTTGTTTATCAGACGTATCATTTAATGATTATGATGTGGGGGATGATGGCTTTAACAGCCGTGTTAGCTTGGATCTACCGCAAAAAACTGGAAGAGAAAAAAGCGCTTTTATATTTAATGATTGGTGCAGTTTTATTTCCTCAAATCGCCAATCAAGCCGGTTGGGTGACAGCCGAGATGGGAAGATACCCTTGGATAGTGCAGGATTTGCTTCGTATTTCTGACGGACTTTCTAAATCGGTTACGGCAAATCAAGTTTTGAGCTCGATCATTATGTTCGGAGTGATTTACTTTCTTTTATTTATTTTATTCATCTATCTACTCAATCAAAAAATTAAAGCGGGACCTGTCGAAGCGGATAAAGAAAGTCCCTACCATCAACTTGAAGAAATTGCTGAGAAGGTAAAGCCATGATTGACTCACTCCCATTTATTTGGTTTACCGTATTTGTCGTGTTGTTAACCGGCTATGCGATTTTAGATGGATTTGATTTAGGAGTGGGGATGCTTCATCTATTTCCTAAGAAAGATGAAGATCGCCGTATGATGTTAAATACCATCGGTCCCGTTTGGGATGGGAATGAAGTTTGGCTGGTAACGTCCGGCGGCGCTTTATTTGCAGGCTTTCCTGATGTTTATGCGACGGCCGCGTCAGCATTTTACATTCCTCTCATGCTCTTGCTTTCGGTTCTTATCTTTCGAGCCGTTGCCATTGAATTCAGATCCAAAAATCCTTCTCCCGTCTGGCGATGGATATTTGACTTTTTGTTTGCTTTTGCCTCATTGGTCATTGCCTTTGCACTCGGACTCGTAATGGGCAATTTGATTCGAGGGATAACTCTTGATGCAAATAAAGAGTTTATTGGATCGACGATTGATTTCTTTAATCCTTATGCAATTCTTATCGGAATTTTCACCATCGCACTATTTGCTATGCATGGAGCCATTTATGCCGTTTTGAAAACGGAAGGAGACCTTCAGAAGACGTTAAAAAGCTGGGTCAATCCGTCCATCATCCTTTTTATTATTCTTTACGCTGTCACTACCATTGCGACTCTCATATATCAGCCTCATATGATTAACGCGTTACAAGAAAGACCCTACTTTTTCCTTGTCGCTCTTCTCAACGTCCTTGCCATTGCAAACATCCCTCGTGAAATCACCCTTGGAAGAGAAGGCCGCGCCTTCATATCTTCCGCCGTCAATATCGTCTGTCTACTCGCCCTCTACGGAATCGGTACCTTCCCCAATGCCATCCGCGCAATCAATGATCCCGCCAACCTCAGCCTTACCATTTTTAACTCCGCCGCGTCAGACACTACTCTAAAAATCCTTCTCCTCATTGCCCTCATCGGCATGCCGATGGTGCTTTCCTACACCATCTCGATCTACTATGTCTTCCGCGGCAAAACCCGCCTCGACTCCCATAGCTATTAACAACAAAACAGGATCACTTTAAGCAAGCTTAAAGTGATATAAGATCCCGCCTGTCGGCGGAGCAAGATCGGCCTTACAGGCCGGCAGGATGTTAAAACACTATGCTTAAATTATATTTGAAATGTAAAGTTTACGACATGTTTAATCGAGATGAGAAAGAAATTACATCTAAAATAATAAGTTGCAGTTTTGGAGTTTTGAATGAACTTGGAATTGGCTACTTGGAGGGAGTTTATAAAAAATCACTAATTCTTGCACTAGAACATGCTGGATTAAGTGTTGAGGTCGAAAAATCTTTTGAGATTTATTTTAGAGGTGAAAAAGTTGGGCTATATCGGTCTGATTTAATTGTTAATAATTGTGTTTTAATTGAGTTGAAATGTTGTAAAGCTCTACTTCTGGAACATAAAGCTCAAGTTATCAACTATCTTAGATGTACAAACCTTCCCATTGGCTTATTGATTAATTTTGCTAATAGAAAGCTAGAATATAATAGATTATATAATCCAAATTTATCGGTAATTTCTTATCCTGCCAGCCCGTAGGGCTGATCTTGCCCCGCCGATAGGCGGGATCTTGTACCTCTTTAAGCCGTGGCTTAAAGAGGTCCTGTAAATATTATTTCTTTTGGTCTTCTTGTTTGTTCTTGTCCAAGATTTTTGAGAAGGCGTCTTTTTGTTCTTTAATTTCGGTTTTGAGTTCCTCATAACCTTTGTAGAACTGCGCTTTTAGCTGGTTTAAAGTATCCTGTTCTTCGGGAGTTGCTTGACCGGTATAGTTCTTCAAAATATTTCGAAGTAGGTCTTGGTTCGCAACAAAGAATCCTGACACGATAGCGAAAGCAAGTAATAATAAAGTGATAAGAAAGCCGATTAAACGTTTTACCACTAAGAAAAGCGTGATAATAAAGATCAATAAAGCCACACCGAAAGCAAGTCCGTTGCTGCTTAGTAGAAAATCTACTATTTGTTGCATAAACCCTCCAAAATTAGCAACATAGAGATCTAAACTAATTATTTCAATTGATAATACTAATTAATTAATAATCAGCGCTTTTCGTTCATTAATATCAATTTGATCAGAGGGGATATTAATGCATAACTGCTTTAATGCTTGATGCATGATGAAAAAAGTGCCCGTGATAATGGTAAGATTCGGGGTCATTTTAATGGCATCAGGGAGATTTGAGGCGATTCCGTTATTCACTTTTTGAGACAGTTCTTTTGCAGATAAACCTCTACCATTTTCGGCTTCCACAAAAATAAAACGTTTTGCAAAGGGAGTTAAAATTTCTAAACAGCTATCAATGTCTTTCGATTTTGATAGTCCCACAATAAAATCAAAGGTCTGGCCCGGATAATGAAGGGTAAGCATTTGGGTTAACGCTCTCATCCCATCCGGATTATGTGCGACATCTAAAATATAATTGCCGATCTTTTCAAAACGGCAACTAGGTCGGCAAGAAAGACCAGAAGCAGGGATTTTTAAATAATCAAGCGCGGCTTTTGCAATGGCGCTATTTTCATCGTCATAATTATTGAAGCTGCCTTCCACTTTAATATAGGGAGCATTTTTTGATTTAGCGATGGCTTCAAGGATAGGCGGACAACGGGGTCCTACCACCACCGGAATGTTGGGTTTAATGATTCCTCCCTTTTCTCGAGCGATCGAATCAATATCTGTTCCCAATATCTCGGTATGTTCAAGGCTAATTGATGTAATGATGGAAAGTTCGGGTGTGATGACATTGGTTGCATCGAGGCGCCCTCCAAGTCCCACTTCCATCACCGCCCAGTCCACCTTTTTCTGAGCAAAGTAGATAAAAGCAAGTAAGGTGGTCATTTCAAAAAAGGTTAGATCTTCCTTAAAAAGGGGAGGCAATAGCTCTAAAACTTCCTCTTCTGAAATTAAGGTCGAATCAATTTGGATGCGTTCACGGAATGAGGCAATGTGAGGAGAGGTAAATAGTCCGGTGTTTGTCAGGCTTTTAGCAATTTTTGTAGAAACGGACCCTTTCCCATTGGTGCCGGCAATATGAATGGATTTAAACTGCTTTTCTGGATGACCCAGGTTGCTGCAAGCCTGTTCCATTTTTTCAAGCCCGAGTTTAATGCCTCGATGCATATTAATGGAGAATAGCTTCTCAATTAGATCGGCGTAATTTTCTGAAAGTGGGTTCATCGGTAAAAGAGGCTCCATAAGCAACATAGGGCTTATTTTCTCCGTGAAAATCGGAGCCCCCGGTTGCAATCCATTCTTTTTGAGCGACCTTTTTAATATATCGTTCGTTTTGATCGCGGTTAAAGTTCGAATAAAAACATTCAAGACCGTCGAGCGGGTATTTTAAAAGCTGGTTGAATAGTTCGCTTGAATCGATTAAGTGGGGATGTGCGAGGATGGCAAAACCATTCGCTTGATGAATTGCATCAATCGTCTCAGCTAAAGTAATGGTGAATGCTTCCACATAAGCTGCTTTTCCTTCTCCTAAAAACTTTTGAAAAGCTTCTTGAAGACTGGACACATAGCCGTTTTTGACCATTAATAGAGCGATGTGGGGACGGCCCACGACGCCATCGGTCTTAATTTCATCTAAATTAACTTCCACACCAAGGCTTTTTAACTTTTCTGCCATGGCGTGATTTCGGGCATCACGGCGTTCAAGATGTTTATCTTCCAATCGAGTAATAGCAGGATGATGAAGATCGAACCCATAGCCAAGTAGGTGGACGCTCGAGTTATTGTGGTAACAGGAAAATTCGATACCCGATAAAGCTTCGAGATTGTATTTTTTTGCAGCTTCAAATAGTTCTGGAAGACCTTTCGTGGTGTCATGATCCGTAAGACTGACCCCTTTGAACCCTTTTTGATGGGCGAGTTCAACAATTTGCGTGGGGGTAAAAGATCCGTCAGAAAAGGTAGAATGGCAGTGGAGGTCAGCAAAGTTCATGGCAAAATTCGAATCTCGCTTTCAAGTTCGACTCCGCTATGGTCTTTTACTTTTTTCTTGATAAGCTCGATGAGTTTTAAAACATCATCGGCTTTAGCGTTTTCTCGGTTAACGATAAAGTTCGCATGTAAATTTGAAACTTCAGCTCCACCCACGCGCATTCCTTTTAAGCCTGCCTCTTCAATTAGCTTTCCGGCATGATTGCACTCGGGGTTCCGAAAAACACATCCGGCCGATTTATCGCCGTAGGGTTGCGTTTTCTTACGATAAGAAATAATCTCTAATTGTTTGGAGCGGGCATTTAATGATTTCGATAATTTAAAAGTGCCTGCAACAATAGCTCCTGGAAGCCTTTGAAAACAGGAAGTGCGGTAGCTAAACTGCAATTCTTCTTTTTTTAAGGTCTTTAAATTTCCTTCCTCGTCTAAATAATCGACCGAAATTAATGTGTCTGCTGTTTCAGATCCATTTGCTCCTGCATTCATATAGATAGCTCCTCCAACCGAGGCGGGAATGCCGGAGGCAAATTCTAAACCTGAATAGCCTTGTTGAGCCGTTTTTGTGCCTAATAATGCAAAAGAATAGCCTGCGCCCACATGAAATGTACCCGGCGCCACTTCGTTAAAGGAGTCGATTTTATTTTGAATAACAAGCCCTTCATAGACTTCGTCTAGAAAAAGGCTATTTGAGCCTTTACCAAGAATTAAAAAGGGGACATTCTTCTCTTTTGCAAAAGTGATGGCTTCTTTTAGATTTTGCAAAGTTTGAACTTTACAAAAGTATCGGGCAAGACCGCCGATTCCAAAGGTTGTAAGCTCGCTTAAAGGTTTATTCTCTTCCATACTTTTTGTGCAGCGTATCAAGAACGGCATTAACAAACGAGGACGATTCAGGGGAGGAAAACTTACGGCTCAAACGGATGGCTTCCGCAATGGCGACTAAGGGGGGTACTTCGTTTTCGTGGAAAAGTTCAAATACGCCCATTCTTAGAATATTTCGTTCTACAAAAGGAATTCGATCTAGCTCGTATTCAGTTGAGCCTTCAGCGACTTTCTTATCGAGCTCCTCTTTTAACTCAAAGATCTTAAGGGCTTTACGAAAGCCTTCGTGACCCTGTTTTTTGGTGACTTTTAGCTCTTCCATGATGAGGTTGACGATATCATCTTCGGTTTCTCCTACGGTATCCAGGGAAAAGAGGGCTAAATATACGATTTCGCGAAACTTTTGTTTGGGGAGTGGCATAAGAGAAAAAGAATAGCAGAATAGATTAAAATAAAGTAGAAAAAGAGTGTAGTTTTGTAAGGGTAACCACTATGCTATTCGATCTAGATCTAATAAAGAAAGTTTTCGAAACAAAGAAACAAAAGCTTCAAAAGGCTCGGAACCTTTTTAAAAGGCCTCTTACCCTTACTGAAAAAATCCTTTACACACACCTTTCCGAAGAAAAAACGATTGTTAGAGGCAAAACTTATGTCGACTTTTTGCCCGATCGAGTCGCCATGCAAGATGCAACCGCCCAAATGGCGCTCCTACAGTTCGTGACCTCCGGAAGGAAAAAAGTAGCCGTACCTTCTACTGTACACTGCGACCACCTTATACAAGCGGAAGTGGGAGCGGTTCCGGACTTGCTCAGGGCGGAACAAGAATCAAAAGAAGTTTTTGATTTCCTTCAGAGTGTCTCTTCTAAATATGGAATTGGTTTCTGGAAACCCGGCGCCGGCATCATTCACCAAGTAGTTTTAGAAAACTATGCCTTTCCGGGCGGCTTGATGATTGGAACCGACTCTCATACGCCTAATGCAGGCGGACTCGCCATGATTGCCATTGGGGTAGGGGGAGCGGACGCCGTCGATGTAATGGCGGGCATGCCATGGGAATTGAAAGCCCCAAAAATCATAGGGGTTAAGTTAACGGGCGCGATGAAAGGCTGGACCAGTTCCAAAGACGTTATTTTGAAGTTGGCAGGGATTTTGACGGTAAAAGGGGGAACGGGCGCGATTATTGAATACTTCGGCCCGGGCTGTGAATCGATATCTTGTACAGGTAAAGGCACCATCTGCAATATGGGTGCGGAAATCGGAGCCACCACTTCCATCTTCCCTTATGATTCCAGAATGGGCGATTATCTTGATGCAACAGGAAGAGGAGATGTAAGAAAATTAGCCGATGCGAATCTTGAGGCGCTTCAACCCGATAATGAGATCTTTGAAAACCCTGAAAAATACTACGATCAAATCATTGAAATTGATCTATCTAAATTAGAGCCCCACATTAACGGTCCTTATAGCCCTGATAAAGCGTGGAAAATATCAGAGCTTGCAGGCGCGGTAAAACAAAACAACTATCCCGACATAATTTCGGTTGCTCTTATAGGTTCTTGTACGAATTCAAGTTACGAAGATATGCAACGAGCCACCTCTATTGCAAAACAGGCGGTAGAAAAAGGTCTAAGAGCAAAATGCCCTTTAACTATTACTCCGGGTTCGGAGCAAATTCGTGCTACCATCGAAAGAGATGGTCTTTTAGAAATCCTTGAATCGATCGGTGGGCTTGTTCTTGCGAACGCCTGCGGTCCTTGTATCGGACAATGGAAGCGACATGACGTTAAATTCGGCGAGAAAAACTCCATTTTAACCTCTTATAATAGAAACTTTGCCGGAAGAAATGACGCCAATCCGGGTACACACTCTTTCGTAACCAGTCCTGAAATGGTAATAGCGCTTGCTTTAGCGGGCGTCATGTCCTTCAACCCCGAAACGGATACATTAACCAATGAGAAGGGTGAGACAGTAAAATTAGAACCACCGACCGGGGATGAGCTTCCCCAAAATGGATTTGATCAAGGCAAGTCCGGTTACATTCCGCCGGTTCCAAATGGCGAATCGGTTGAAATCAAAGTAAATCCACAAAGCGACCGACTTCAGTTGCTGGATCCTTTTCAGCCTTGGAATGGATCTGATTATACAAATTTAAGAGTGCTCCTTAAAGCATCAGGAAAATGTACGACGGACCATATCTCACCTGCCGGAAAATGGCTTAAATTTAGAGGTCACCTCGAAAATATTTCTGACAATATGTTTACGGGTGCTGTCAATGCTTTCCGAGAAGAAATTGGTAAGGGATTTAATTTTATAACGGGTGAAGTGGAGCCTTATCCAAAAGTCGCAAAAACCTATAAAAACAATAATGTCGGTTGGGTTGCAATTGGAGACGAAAACTACGGGGAAGGCTCTTCAAGAGAACACGCTGCGATGGAACCCCGTTATCTAAATGGTAAAGCGATTATCGTAAAAAGCTTTGCTCGTATTCATGAAACCAATTTGAAAAAGCAAGGGATGTTGCCTCTTACTTTTGTCAATCCTGCTGACTATGACAAAATCCGTGAAGATGATCTTATTGATCTTAAAAACTTAATTAAACCGGGTGAAAATGTCATCATGGTCGCGAAGCATAGTGATGGCAATCAGGACGAAATTCCTCTCGCTCATACGATGAGTGATAGTCAGATCGCCTGGTTTAAAGCGGGTGCGGCTCTTAATCTTATCAAGACTTAAAGACGAGCTTTCAATTGGTTTGATAGAACGTGCGTGGCTTTCAATTCTTTATTGATACGTTCCACTAAAACAACTTGATTCGTTTTTCTAATATACGCGAAGGTTACTTGATACTCTGGAAGACTTTCACAATAAGCTAATCCATATTGGGATTGGAAAATATGAAGAAAACTAATGTGAGTATTCGGTAAGCATGCATCCATCCTCATTAAAACTTCTCCGACAACCGCCATGTGACAAGCTCTGATTTGATCAGGTGATTTTGAAGACAAAATTTTAGGAAGACGATCTTTCACGATTTGAATGATTTCGACTGCCCATCCATCTCTTTGTGTTTTAGTGGTTGCATTTCTAAATAGGATAGGGCCGAATACGCTAATTTGAGGAGTGCACATATTTTAATACCTGACAGTTTCAGTTGTTATTTGTTGATGGTAATATTGTTCAGTAAGTTCAAATCCCAATTCTGTTTTGACTACTTTTATAGAGTAGCTATCGGGAATATCAAATGTTCTATATTTCACTTTCATTTGATTTAGTCCTGTTTTCACAAAACCTTTGCAAGAATTTATGTCTGAAAATTCGACCACGGTGGATTCTTTAAGTGTATTTTCAATCGACCGAGCGAAAAGATCTGTTAGTGAAAGAATTTGATCAGCGTTTAATAACGGTTGAGCATACTTGAGTGCAAATGCATTTGCACCTGTTAATATAAGGATAACATTATAATTAGGAGTATTTGAATTAGCATTTGAACGCCATAATTGATCCATTTTTACAATGGAATCGACGCCAATACGACTAATAAATTTACTAGCGATAACAGGGGCTATAAAATTGATTTCTTGTTCAGATAAAGTATTTACAGCTTGCAAAGAGATGCCTTCGTTTTGCTTGCAGTTGGTCGTATTTGCATTAAAATATTACCCTCAACAGTTTTGAGCAAAAATCTTATGGTTGAGAACATATAATTGCCATTACATTCTTTAAGTTCTAGCTCTCTCTCTGCAGCACAAAGTTCAACTTGGTAATGGGATATGTTTGCACCAAGTTCATAAATTTTCAATATTTCATTAATTTCCTGGGAAGTTACTAATACTATATTAAAGGCTGATTTATTACTGATTTCAGAAATTTTATTGCAGATTCTGTTTCTTAAAGAATCTAATATTTCTTTTGAGATCTTCGTCGTTTGTCGTTTAATTCTGTGTTCAATTGAATTTAGGGCCATGTCGGTTATTTTTTGAACTTCACCCTTACTAAAAGATGAATCAAACTTTGGTATCAAGAATTACCTCTATTGCGTCAGGATATATCCCTGTAGGATCCTTTCTTAAGACCACTTTGAAAGGAATTTTTATATTGCCCTTTGATTTTTCAAGACTAAGCTCATCCCAAATCTTTTGTTTGAGTGCATCTGTTGCGGGTTCGTTTCGATATTTTTTGAGAAGATTATTGATAAAGTCTTTCTCTCTATCCTTATAAATAGGAGCATCGTAAAAGAACTTGTGCTTCTCACTCATAGGTGTTAAATTAAACCGGGAGTTTTTTTATGTACAGAGATACCACTTATAAAGATAAAATGATCGTCCTCAAAGAGTGGGGACCCGATATTTTCGATGCGATTAAGAAAGACCTTAAAAACGAGCATTTGAAACAAGACTACGTTTTTGCAAAGAAATATTTAGGCGGAAAGCCCGCACAAAAAATTACGCTTGAAGAGCTCGTTCAGGGCTATTACGATGCTGTAGAGAAAGAGGAGCAAGGCGAAAAAATCGCTGAATTTATTGCAAATCGTTGGATGTTAAAAGTTAGCGACGTTTATGGCCTCTTTGAAAAAGAGTTGACCCGCATTCAGCCGGACTTCACTGAGATCGCCGAGCTTCCCGAAAAAACAGCCGATGAATTGATTTCGAAGTCGATTGCAGAGTTTGGAGCACCTAAAACCTATTTGTTTGCAGTGATCAATTCTGTCGCTTTCTCACAAAAGAAATTTAATGAGTTAAGAGATCGCGCTAAAGCTGATCGTTCCAAGCAACAAGAAGAATTATCTAAGCTGAATGAAAAAACCAGCTTTGAATCCCTTAAAAAAGAGTATGAATCGAATCTTGCAAAGCTTGAAGAGAAATACGAAAAGAAATTGCAAGGTTTAGAGAAGAAATATCAAAACGATGTCTCTACTTTAAAAAAACAAATTTCTACGCTTTCCAAAAAATTGAATGGCTAAGTTTTTACTCCCTACGCCGACTACCGATGATGAAAAATTCATGGTTGAGGCGTTAAAAGAAGCTCACAAAGCTTATGAGAACAAAGAAGTGCCTGTAGGCGCCGTTCTCGTATACGATGGAAGAATCCTTGCAAAAGGGCAAAATCAGGTCGAGCTTCTTAATGATGCAACGGCCCATGCGGAAATGATTGCCATGACCGGGGGCGCTTCAAAACTTGAAAACTGGCGTCTTAATGACGCCACTTTATATTGTACACTCGAGCCTTGTGCTATGTGTTTAGGGGCCGCGCTTCTATCACGCGTTTCTCGAATTGTCTATGGTGCAAAAGACCTTAGGCACGGCGCATTAGGAAGCTGGGTCAATTTATTAGATAAGCCTCATCCCACTCATTCTCTTACTGTGACAGGCGGTATATACGAGCCTTACGCTGCCGAGCTTTTAACGACCTTTTTTAGAAATAGACGAGTGGAACAAGATGAATGAGGTGCTTGAAAAGATAAAAGAGCTTCGCCTTTATCAAGAAAAAGCTCTCTTAAAATTGGGGCGAAAATTTGTCCCGTCTCTTACTTCAGATGACATCCTTCAGCCCAATGATTTTGCTGAACTCGAGCTCAATCCCCATTTCCGTTACGAAGAAGGCCTCTTGCACGGCATCCAATCAGTCGAAGCCGCCCTCCAAGCCCTACAAAGCGAAATAACTACAAAACAGGATCACTTTAAGTAAACTTAAAGTGATGTAAGATCCGCCTATCGGCGGGCAAGATCGGCCTTTCAGGCCGTCAGGATAAACAACAATAATTAACACAAAGACATGAAGAGCTGATTGTATTTAGATATAAATTCTAAGGAATTGACAAACTCTTTGCGCCTTTGCGCCTTTGCGTTTCATTTTTAAAAGAATACAAAACTCTCTTCGTGTCTTTGTGTTTCGAATTTTTATTAAACGCAAAGACGCAAAGGCGCAAAGAGATAATTGTAGTCATTATTAGCGGGTAAGATAAACAACAATAATAAACAC
>JAGVJG010000063.1 GCA_020051235.1 Parachlamydiales bacterium
CATTCGAAAAATCCGAGAACGAGCACTCAACACATTTGTGACAAAGCTCTAACAGAAGTTCATGACTTTTTAACGCAACAGGGTCAAAAGCCTTTGGATGATGACATTACGGTTGCGTTAGGCAGATACACAGCGTAATTTTAAAAGTACACATGAAAGTAACCATCGCGAAGTTTCCGAAATTTTCAGTGAATGCGGAACTTGATGAAGCAAAAAAGAGGATGACATTTTGGTTAAATGGAAACTTAAATGAAGACGTTTCTCTGGTGGATGTTTCCAAATATTTATTTAAAGCAAAAGATTCCTTTAAATTATTAGTTCTGAATTTAGAAAAACTTACCTACATGAACTCTAAAGGTCTCTCCCTTTGGACCACCTTTATTCAACATATTCAACCTAAGTTCGACTTAATGTACGACACTCTGAGCGAAACATTTGTCGACAGGGTGACGGCTATGCCTCAGATGATTGGCACAGAAGGAACTCGAGTCTATCAATTCGAGGCACCCTATCATTGCAAAAAATGCAATACGACGGTGACTCAGTTGATTGAGGTAGCCAAGATTAAACCCATGAATTCAAAAAAAATAGCAGCTCCATCTTTTAATTGCGGCACCTGCAACACTGTCATGTCTTTTGACGATGTAGAAACCATCTATTTGCACTTTCTCGATAGAATTCAGCCGGCTAGCAAGCCTTAACTCTAGTACTGTTGACTTTTTAAATCAGTTTATACATAATGAAAGTGGATTTAATTCTTAGTGACGGAAGATACAAAAATCTTTCCGCTCAATACGACGATCCAGCTAGGCTCTTCCTGGGCCTTTTCTAAGCCGGATTACTCTCAAACAAATAGATATTTCTATAGGAGAACGTATGAGCGGAATAAAAAACAATAACTCTAGTGCATCTGCGTATTCGGGCGAGCTTTTTCAAACTTATAACTGGTTTGAAAAACAAGAAGGTCAATCCCTTCAGGTTGAGCCCCTCGTTTGGAAGAAAAAGGAAGTTTTCCAATCAAACCCTACTAGAAGAAAGATTTATCAAGTTGAAAAGCAGGGTCGATGGACTCTCATGTTGGTTCGAACTTGCGGCTATGTTCTTCTCATTCTCAAGGAGTTAAGTCCGGGAGCTGCCATGAAACGCAGCGGACAAATTCTTGTCTTATGGGTAAAGAAGAATTCGGCTTAGGAGAATTTTATGAGTAAATCTAGAGTCACAGATTCCAAAAATTTTGAGCCACCTGCATATGAGTTCTTTCAGAATTATAACGCGAATTCCAATGAAAAACCGCATCTTGTCCTCATCGATACTCCCACGCATGAAATAGCCAATACCGGAACACGAGAAATTGAGGGTAATGGGAATGGCCGGAACCAATTTCTGGTACGTGAAATCTTTTTTAGTTCCGTAATTCGAGCAGGCTTTTTTCTAAAGGGCCTGGGTGACCACTTGATTCGTTGGGCGAACCGCTAATTCTTCAATTCCCTCTTCACATTCATTGTTCCAGTGATATTCTCCTTTCGTGCTTTTTAAAATCATCGTTTCATTCGTTCTTTCAGGCGTACTATCAGGTCCTATTTTTTCGGCTTGGGCCGATGACATCAAACGCATTCGCTTTAGGCTCTATTCAGACCCCCCCACTTTAGACTGGCATCTTTGTTACACCGATACTTGCTGGGTGATCATCATGAACATGATGGAGGGGCTGTTTGATCTCGATGAAAATATGAATATAGTTCCTCTATTAACTCAATCTTGGAAAATTAGCCCGGACGGCCGCACTTACGAATTTAAATTAAAAGACGGCGTGAAGTGGACTGACGGAAAACCCCTTACGGCAGAGGACTTTGTTTACAGTTGGAAAAGGCTCTTAGCTCCGGAAACCGCAGCACCCAGCGTTCCGGCATTCGAAGCCGTAGTTGGCGCTCGCGAGTTTTTAAACGGAAAACTGAAGGATTTTTCAAAAGTGGGAATCAAGGCTTTGGACTCCAAAACTCTTCAGATTCAATTAAAAAAACGATCTACAGGATGGCACAGCGTTTTGACGGCGGGGCCAACCTTTCCAATGAGGAAAGATATTGTTGAAAAATTTGGAATCGAATGGACTAAGGCTGAAAACATTCAGACTTTAGGTCCATTCAAACTCGCAAAAGTTGAGACCCAACAACGAGTCGTTTTAAAGGCAAACGCAGTTTATTACGGAAACTCACCAACGATTCAAGAAGCAGAAGCGATAATTTTAGAAAGCGGACAAACGGCAATTTCCTTATTTAAGGCGAAAAAGCTCGATGTCGTATCTTATCTTTCGCATCTGGATGTAGAAGCAATTCATGACTCCTCGCTCCTGATGATTCGTCCGTCACTAGTAATTCAGTATCTGGGTTTTGTTTTGAATAAAAGTCCGATGACTAACGTGCATTTTCGCCGCGCAATCGGATTAGCCATCGATAAGAGTGGCTTCAAGAAAATATTGAACCCTTATTTGCTCCCGACTGATGTTTTTGTTCCTCCTTTCGTTTTAGGCCGGGAAACCACAGCCTCAAATTTTAACGTTGAAAAAGCCAAAGCTGAATTTAAAAAATCAGGGGTCGGCACAGATGTTAAAGTTAAAATCATGTGCGGCACCATGGCAGCGGGTACAGGGCATCCGGTTGCGGAGTACATTCAGCAGCAGCTGAAAATAAACTTAGGACTTCATGTCGAAATTGATCTTATGGGACTTAAACCTGCGCGCGAGTCACGAGTAAAACATACGTCTCAAATTTTTATTGGCGGATTTATACCCGATTATGCTGATGCCTATTCCTACTTCGCCTTTTTTCTCGATCCTCAAGGATTCACTCTTTGGCAGAGTGGCATATTTGAGAAAAAAATAGATCAGGCTCAGGCAGCTATTGAGTTGGCTCAGAGACGCCGCCTTTTTAGTGAAGCCGAAAACATCCTTCTTGATGAATCCCCTGTCATCCCGCTTTTTCATGGGGTCGATTTCAATGGGGTCGCCAATCACGTGGAGGCCCACTTCTCTCCGACCGGAAATCTTCTATTAAAGGATACGCGCCTTAAGAACTGACGATCTTTCCGACATCTGTATACAGTTCCAGACTGGCCTAAAATAACATAATATTTTCAATTAGTTATAACCGATAAAATAATTGACATATCGAGTCAAGTATCTTAATCTATTCTTATCCGTAGGCCCTCGTTTGAACGGAAGATACAAACATCTTTCCGCTTCGTAACAAATGGCACCTCTTCATGTCTTTTGAAGACTTCAGTGCCAGAAAAACTAAAAGCACAACTCAATGCAACTTTGACGTTTTTGTTATGGAGAGAATGTATGTTCAAATTCAAACTGCCTAAGTTAGTAAGAAACAGAAAAGGTTTTCAGCTAATGGACATTGTCGCATCTCTTGGATTAAGCAGCCTGACGGCAATCTACATGCAAAGTTATATGCTTATGCAAAGCAACGAAATGCAAAAGACTGTTCGAGTTGCTTCAAGAGAGAGCTTGGTACAGATGATCAAGCTCAATACCAACCTAATCAATATCAAGAAGGTTGCTACAAGTCTTTTCAACAAAGATCTTGAGGGCTGCCTGCTAACTGGAAAGCTTTGCAAATCACTCGAAGAAAAACCATTAGTTTTGTTTGCAAATCTTTCAAACGTGAATAATCAATTCGAATCTATCAGTGGAACCGAAACGAATCCTAAACTCTACGATGCAACTGGATTGGGTTGCCCAGCAGGAAGCAAAGACAAACGTTGCATCTATGAAGTCATCACTAGCTTTAGAGTCCAATGCAAAGCCAATTTGGGCAGCACATTTCAGCCCGCACCTACTTGTACATCCACTGGAAACCCAATCGGTATCGAATTGGTAGAAGTTTTTTATAAAGTTAGACCTGTCGAAACCGCCAAAGCTGAGATGAAAGGCACCTGGCAGGAATACGAAGGATCAATCATCGTTCCCTTTAATTAGGAATAGAGGTTTGTATGGATAGATTAAGAAACGAAAAAGGAATATTCATGTTAGGCGAATTGGTCTCGCTCGCTGTCGTCATGGTGATGATTCATATCACGATGA
>JAGVJG010000128.1 GCA_020051235.1 Parachlamydiales bacterium
AAGCTGCCCATGAGCTTTTATCAAACGCATAACATCGGCTCTCTCTCCTCTCGTGTAGTAGGTGATGCGGCGCTTATTTCGGATGCGATGCAAGGAACACTTGTAAACTACATTGCCACGCCGCTTGCTGTCGTCTCTTCCTTAATCATGTGTTTGATTACTTCGTGGAAGTTGACCCTCCTAATCTTTATTGGGCTCCCTTTACTCCTTTTCCCGATTGCCTTTTTGGCAAGAAGAGTGAAACGTGTTTCAAAAGAGATTCAGAAAAACCAAGATCGTTTTTCTAGTGTTTTGATCGACTTTATCGGTGGCATTCAGACGGTTAAAGTTTTTGCGATGGAAGCCTTTTCGCTTAGAAAATATGCCGAGTTAAATGACCGGATGGCCAACCTCGAAAGAAAAAGTGCGAAATACGATTTATCGACCCGTCCGATTGTGCACACGTTAGCCATGATCTTTTTGATCTTAGCGCTAGTTTATGGCCTTTATGTTTTAGAAATGCCTGTTTCAGATGTGTTGATTTTTTGCGGCTTTCTCTATCTATTCTATGAGCCGATTAAGAAGTTTGCAGAAGAGAACAGTCATATTCAACGCGGGATATCGGCCGCTGAAAGAATGCTTGAAGTGATTAATATTGAACCGAAAACATTGCAAGAAGAAGGGCTTAAACCCTTCTTAGGCGTAAATAAAACGATAGAATTTAAAAATGTCTGCTTTAAGTATGACCGTGAAGAAGTGTTAACAAATGTTTCCTTTACCGTTAAAAAGGGGGAGATGGTTGCTTTAGTGGGACCTACGGGCGCTGGGAAGTCGACCTTAATTCAATTGTTGCCAAGACTCTACGATGTTGCAGATGGCGAAATCTTAATAGATGGAGTCAACATCGGCGAATTCGATCAAAAATCGCTAAGAGAGCATATTGCTGTCGTTCCACAAAAACCCTTCCTCTTTTTAGGTTCAATCTCTGAAAATATTCGTTTTGGTGAGTCCTTTTCTGATGAAGAGGTCATTAAAGCGGCCAATAAAGCCCATGCCAGCGAATTTATCGAACGTCTACCTGAAAAATATGAGACCCAACTTTCAGAGGGGGGTAAGAATTTATCGGGTGGACAGCAGCAACGTTTAACGATTGCTCGCGCGCTTATTAAAAATGCATCGCTTCTCATTATGGATGAGGCGACTTCTGCCTTAGATGCTCTATCTGAGCACTATATCAAAGAAACTATCCATGCCTTAAAGGGAAAAACAACCCAAATCATTATTGCCCATCGATTATCTACCGTTGAAGATGCCGATCGCATCGTTTATATGGAAAAAGGAACGATAGTAGATATCGGCACAAAGAATGAACTCTTGTCTAGATGCACAGGATTTAAAAAGTTGTGGGACTTAATGCAGTTGTCCAGCTAGGGAGTCTTCCAAGCGATCTTATACTTGAGATTGCAAAATTCCTTCCTAAGCCCGCTAAACGAAATTTTATACAGGTTTGTAAACGTTTTTACGATCTTTTTAAAAAAACGCTAACTATTCGTTCGGATATATCTTTTGGTTTTAGTCATTTAACAAAAGTTAAGGTCACTATCTGTGTTAAAAATCTTGAATTGCCTCCTTCAGTTAGAACGTTAATAGAGAAGCTGTATTAAAAGGTGATTATACTCTGGTTAGAACGGTGCTTAAGCTTTTTGATGAATTACCAAGCGATAGAAATGATAAAACTCTGTATCATTTTGCTCTAACTATCGAAAATGAAGCGTTATTTTTGTTGATATTAGGAATAGATAATTCGGGGGATGAGCTCGTTCGTGATATTGAGGGTGTAAGCATCCTTGATTGGACAAGAAATCATAATCTTTCCTTATACCGAAAGATAATAGATAGGTTTCCTAGAATTAACGGTAAAAAAAGGCCGCGCAGAGCTAAAAAGGACTGATATGCACGTGTCAAAAAGGGGACATGCTGATTCTGAGATGGAAGATTCCTTTCGAAGTAAAAAGGACTTCTATAAAGATATAAAAATAGTTAATGATCATAAAGTTCGAATTATACGTTCAGATATATCCCAAGAAGCATTGCAATCCATAACTAGTCCAAGTGTGATTGTGCCGGCTGGATTCTCCGCAAGACGATACAGCTTATTGCCTAGTTCTGTTAAATATATAATTGTTGAAGACTATTCGGAAAGTGAGGAAATGATAGCTGGACTTTGCTTAACGTCTGCTTCCAAGTTATCATTTCTATTATACCAACAAGCTCAGTTTGTATTAACACTAATTAGAGGTATATTAAAAAAACCGCTTCAATCTATTCGTCTTACTTCCGTTACTCCTGAGATAGTTGCCGAATTAAATAAAATGACGACTGTACAACATGTAGGGTTGGATAAATTACCGGATACTTATAATGATTTAAGTGGCCTTACTTTAAATCTTCAATCTTTAAGTAGTAGGCATCTCCCAACTGCTCATGCATTAAAATATTTACCTTTAGGTGAAGTTCGAACATTAAAATTGCCAGAATGGTGCTTTCCCTTGGAATCGATATTAGCTCTAGCACCAAAAATTGAAAGAATAATATTTAGGAGTTCTAAACGTTTTCCGGATGAATTTGAGGATGTAGAAACAATCTTAAAATACAGACATGTAAGAATTATTCATAAAAATAAATCTGAAACCTCAATTGAAGAAGAAGTAGCTGTTTCTTGGTATATTGAAGCAATTTCAAACAAATCATTTAGTGAGTGCTTAAATAGAGGTTTAGTGTTTACGCCCACTAATAAAAGAAATGGCGCTAACTTTTTACATTTAAGAAGATTTTATGAATTAACCAATTGGAAAAATCTATTCTTACAACATTTAGAGTTTTTTCTATCAGAGCCTCAAAGAGATCATTTATTAGATTTACCCATGCAAGAGATATTGAAATGCATTCCGACGGCGCTTCCCCCAGAGTGGATAGAAAGGTATTTGATCATTTGTTTGAAGGCAAACATCGTTGAAGTATTTAAATTGGTCTCCGTCGAATATTTGAATCCTTCATTATATTCAAAGATGAATAGTTATACCGATCCGTCCATTGTTGAGCTGTTAATTCAAAAAGGCGTCGTGCCTCCCACAAAATACATAGAAGATACGGCAATCAGGGGACATAAAGCGATGTACATTTTGCTCGTGCAATATGGATATTCTTTAAGCCCGGAGTTTGTTGCTAAAAACCCCAACAAATGGGAAACCTTATTGCAAGTCGTTACCACTTTCCCTATTCATCGAGACATGGAAGGTAACAATTTATACCATTTAGCTTTAAAAATGCCCGATCATAGATTGGAAATACTTTTAACTTTTGATCCATCCGGACAGGAAATGTACGAAGCCAATTCAAAGGGAGAAACGCCTTTCAATCTGGCTACCCCAAAACAAAAAGTAAAAATGATTGATCGTTTAACAAAGTTAGGCTTTACTGTTACCTTTAACAAACCAATAAATCCGTAATATGGCAGAAGTAAAAGTTTATCCTGATGCAAATTGTCTTGAATTATCCGCTAATCCTTTATGCAGTGAACTAAGTAAAGCTTCTCAAATTTTTTATCTAATTGTGAGAGCACGAGTCCAAATTGATAAATTTACAGAAGTAAAACACTTAGAAGTCAATAATCGAAAAGCAGATTTTAAGGTAGGTTTTCTAGTCGATCATCTTCGATCAAAAACTTTTCCGAAGTTAAATACATTAAGTTTAACTTTGCCCATAGCAGATATAAACCGCGTGCTTGAAGGGGCTCTAGAAGCTAATGCTGATATTGATGAAGTTAGTGTTGAAGATGCAAATGATAAAACGGTTGAACTTTTAGCAAAGTTTAAAAATTTAAAAAAGATTTCTGTTTTCAATCATACTAGCGCTAATTTTAGTGTTTTAGATGCACATGTTAAAATTGAAGCGTTTCATTATTTTCCTTGTGAAATCATATCCACTAAAAACACGTTTCCATCTAGATTTTTGAAAATCCTTTCCGCTTCCAGTTTTTTCTTACGTTTAAAAGATTTTCTCCCCCAATATCCTTTATTGGAAGAATGTTATGAGACGGGTGGATCTAATGCTTCTTATGCATTTGATACATGGTGTTCATTTTTCTGTACGGATGTTGAATCGATGCAACCGGTTGAGATCGTAAAGCGTAAAGGTTTACATTTTAAATTTGGATCACCTGTTCGTGCAATAAATTTAGAGGATTTATTAACTTATTGTGTTTTGAATGGGCATATTGGCGATCAATATTATAGACAGCTTTTAAAAGCGGGTTTAGGTTTTTCTAAATTACATCACTATTATCTAACACCCTCTCTTTATGAGCTTCCTTTTTGGAAAGAAATTCTTAGTCATAACGTTGAAGTATTATTCCACAAGCCTATTGAAGAATGGCTTCTCAGTTTTGCAAAATTAGAAAAGAAGAAAGAGATTGTTGAGTTTTTGCTTAGTCTAAAACTTACTGAAGAACTGAAAGCTAAAGTGGTGGGTCTCGCAGCCGCTTTAAACTTGTACACATTAGTTGAAGGTCAGACAGTTGATGTCTCTATTTATAAATATTTGGAAAATAGCCCTAACACTATTAACGTCGTTATAGCTAAAGGCGTATTGCCTCCCGTTTCCTTTGTTAAAAAAGCTTTCGTGGCTGGTAATGAAGTGATTTGTAGGCCGCTTAAAGAAGCGGGTGTTGAATTCCCGATTGCTTGGTTAGTTGAAGCATTAAAATATCCTAATCAACAGAGCTTTCAACTTTATACAAAGCTTTTTACGCCCTCATCTGAACTCGTAAATGGGAATAGTATATACCACTTGGCTGCCGAGCATTCAGACTTCATGTTCTTAGAGTTTCTTTTGAGATCGAACCCTAGTCACCAAGTGTTTTTCTTTAAGAATGAAAAAGATATTAGTGTAATGAATGTAGCAACACCCAAAAACTTTGGTCTAATTTGTTCTTATTTTAGAGAAAAAGGGCTGAAAGTGGAAGTGAGTGTGGCTTAAAGACTAAGCTGAAGTTGTCGAATTCGCGCGGTTTGCGGCATTTCTTTGACAATTTCAGCAAGTCTTCTATCCTTTAATATGCCTTTTAAAGTGGCATCATCGTAGTTATCGATCGTCAGAACTTTTTTGATTGCTTCGTCTATATGCTGGTCTTCGTCTTTTGTAAGTTCTGAAAGGAGAAGGATGTGCTTAGGAAGAAGCGTTCTAACTAAATCATCGTTAGATCCTACAGAAAAAGCGCTTTTTAAATAAGCAATGGGATTGGGATGATCTTTGATGAGTTGAATGATCACGCTATCATTTGCTTTTTTAATTAATTCTTTTTTGTCATCGTCAGATAAATGAGGCAGTAATTCTTTAAACTCATCTGCAAAATCATCTATTTTAACGTTATCGTTATTGATAACTTTAAAAAGAGCCATATGTATAGGGTCAGTTTTAAATACCTCGCGAAGATTTTGTATTAGAACTCCTGCAATTTGTTTATTGTTTTTCATTGCAGCTGCGAGTCCATCGGCTAAACACATATGAGATTTAAATTTTAAAAACTCTTCGTCGGATACACCAGGCAATCCTTTTTCACAGGCTTTAATATACTCTTCGTCTGTCACAAATCTTTTTAAGAATTTAAAGACCTCATTATTTTTTCCTTCGATTGCCCCTGCAATTAGATATTTAAGTTCATTCGTAGATTTTTTTGGAATGTCGAGAAATCGCTTTAAGATATCTTCAGTTATTTTTTTAGGGGCTTTGTGAAGGGCTAGAAATTCTATAATTTCTTTATCGTACGCAATAAAATTGTGTTCGGCGAGTTCATTCAATCTGATAAGAGCGCATAAACACAAAAAGGGCTTTTGTTCTTTATTTAGCAGTTTGAAAATTTTTATTAATTCATCCGGATCGTGAGTTCCTTTTAGAATATCTTGGATGAACTGTTGGTAAGAAAGGTTGCTAGCGGGTGCAAAGCCGGCTTCTTTGAGCTCTTTCCATTCTTTTGCCCCTTGTATAGGATATTCTTTTGGAATGCTGACACGCGATTCAATTATTCGTTTAATTCTTGAGTTTTTTCCAAGGGCTGCGCTGAATTTAAGTAATTCATCGTTGTCTTTCTTGTCGTTGTCGACTTCCACAAGGAATTTTTCAAACATCCCATTATATTTGGCAGGGACTTTGCCCGTATTACTAAGATTTTCCCATTCTTTCTTTAAAGAAGTGAAATAATTCATCCTTTTTTGGGGGTCTTGCTCTTGACATCCGTAACGGCCAATTTCCTTATAGATAGTTCCATTTTTTTGCATAATGGAACTTATTCTTTCACGCAGTTTCATGGACTCAGTTTGAATGCCAAGCAATTGTCCGATAACAGTGGAGGCAAGAAAATCGGTAATTCTTCTAAGTTTTCGAGAGGATTGATCTTTGTTATAAGCGTCTTCTGCCCAGTCTTTCAAACGAGCAAAATCTTTAGCTCGATCAATTTTATTAGCTGAATCGAGTTGTTTATTGAAGATCTTTTCAATTGTTTCTAGTTGGGTTCCAACTGATTGAGGGGATTCATTTTCGTGAATGACAAAGTTATTTTCTCGATTAATCTCAACTCTCATATTTAATAATTATAACCCGAAAGTTAGTTTTAAATATTAAATGTTTTGTAAAGAGTGGTAACTAATTTATTTCCTGTGTGAGAAGAGCTTAAATTAGGGTTAAAAATAGGGGGTGGAAGAGAAAGTTTATGGGCTAGATTTAAAATATATTCTTTACGAGTCGGGTGATCCTTTGAAACCAGATTAAATAAGCCCGTAATTTTATTTTCTAATGCTTTAAGTGTTTGATCTACAATAAGATCGATTGGACTGAAGTTGCAATAGTTTTCACCCGTACCCGGGTATACGGCGGGTAATTTTGTCGTTTTACCTGTTATTTCTCCTAGGCGGAATATACAGGTTCTACGGGGATCAAAAACACCTTCTGTCTCTAATAAAACCCTTTGATTCTCGTTTTGGGGTAGAGGGGGGGTGAGTTCATTCACCGTTTGCCCCTGGTAGTCTCCATAGACCGAGGTAGAAGACGTATATACAATATAGGGGGCTTCTTTTACGGCTTGTGCATTTTTTAGGTAGGTATCTCTATAATTGGCGCCTTCTCTAGGTGCCACAGATAAAAGCACGGCATCAATATTTGAGGGAAGTTTGTAGTTCCAAACAAAAACATCGTCTGCCCAAGACAAATAGTGCTCCATTTTCTCATGAGTGCGACTGGCAACTTGGACTTGGAAGCCATTTTCTTTCGCCGCTTTACCTACTCTTTCACCAACAAATCCCGCTCCAACAATAAGGAGTTTCATTAAAACATGTTTAAAGCCGCTAAGCTTTGTTTTAACTCGTTATTTTCGGTTTTATCAAAAGCGCCTGATCCTTTAAGCCAATCTACATAATCTTTTGGCAATTCTTTCAAAAGTTTGCCTTGATGTTTACCAAAAGGCATGTGTTGAAGCAGGCGCGGTTTCATCATAAGGTTGTAAACTTCGGAGATATGGAGATCACCGATTAAATTAGAGAAGACTTCGCAAAGGACTTTTACGTCATCAAGAGCTCTATGCGCTTGATTCGCTTGAATGCCGAATAGTTCTCTCAAAACTTGAAGACGGTGCGTTGGTAGGTCGGGTCTGTAACGACGGGCCCATTTTAAACTACATAGTATTTTCCAGGCAGGGAAAGGCACCTGAGCGCGTTCATATTCTGCTTTCATAAATAAAATATCGAAAGCATCATTGTTATGCGCGATTAAGACCGTATCCCCTTCACAAAATTTGGTAAAATCAAGCGCCACTTCACCGAAGGTGGGCGCATCTTTCACCATGTCATCTGTAATATGGTGAATCGCGGTTTGCTCAGGCGGAATGGGCATTTGAGGATTGATAAACGTTTCAAAGACTCGATTTTCTACGGGGTCATAAGCCGCAAGTTCGATCACACGATCTTTTTGCGGCTTTAAACCGGTTGTTTCTGTGTCGTAAAAAATAGGTCTCATGCAGGCTTCCCTTGCGTTTTCTTATATTCTTCAAAAGACATATTAGAGTTTAAAACTTTTTTAAGAATCTTATCGAAATGATCGCATAATGCTGGAAGTGCATTCATATATAAATCGATAAGACGAATGGGTACTTGGCTTTCAAAAATAGGAATCATAATCCTGTGAAAAACCACGCCCATCCTTTCATCAAGTCCAAAGCCGGGCAAATCAATTTGATTATTTAAATCGCAAAGCAATCGTCCGGCGGTTGGAAAGCGAGGAGGATCAAACTGAGCAGGAAAAAAAGTTAAAATTTGAAGATGGGTATCCTTTTCGTAAATCCGAAAGAAGATAGGGAAATCACCCGTATCCGATTTATACATAAAGTAAATTTGACCGGTCTCAGGCTGCATTTGAGCAGGTATATTTTTACCTTTTAAGTAATTGATTAGGCTTTCTTGAGTAAGAGGAATGGTATCGGCCATTAGTATTGTCCGCCCGGCAGCAGAGGATTGGATTGTTTTTGACGAGTTACGCTTGGATTATTGGTGGATGGAATCAAGCAGCAGTCATCATCGGTCGGCATTCTGTAGCAGCTAGCAAGCAATGGCAAAAGGAGAAAAAGAAATTTAATCATAATTGTTCTTTAAAAGTTTTTCCGGTTTCAATCGGTTCGTCGGATGCATATTCAGCAAGTCGAGTGATGCCATTTGGAGTTTCTCCAACAACAACAGTTCGTCCTTCTATATCGAGCACATATATTACTGATTTGGGAGATAATGCTCTTCTTTCAATCACTTTAACTATGTTTTCGTCATTGCCCTTTTCAAAACTTCGCTGACTCATTCGTTTAACAAACCAACTCAAAGCAAGAAGAGCGATGACCATAAAGCTCAAGATCAGGAGCATTTTGAAAAATTCTCCTACAAAGCGGCTATTGTCTAGCTCGACAGGAGGATTTTCTACCACTTCTTGAGCCCATACAGGCAAAGTCAATAAGAACAGAGGAAGATATTTAATCATTACTCGCCTTTACTCAATCTTTCGGTTTTAGATTTATCCTCTTGATCCTCAATAATGTTGAATATCAGAAGATAAAAACCCAAAACTTTAGATAGTATATATCAGAAAAGATTACTAAATTTACCTAGATTTATGGAAGGATTGATCGCACTTGATTTGGATGGGACTGTTATTCACGGCTCGCAGCCGATCTCTCCCACCTACGCGCGTTATTTAGAAAATAAAGTAAAAGCCGGATTTAAACTTTTGTTTATCTCCGGACGCACGGCTACGTGGATGATAAAGCAGCTCGAAGGGCTTAAGTGTCACTATGATATCGCCGCACAAAATGGCGCAGATCTCATAAAAATGCCTGAAAAAGAAGTCGTATATAGCGAATCTTTAAATCCGGATCTGATTTCAAAGGCTAAAGCTTTAATCGATCATCCCTTCGTCGTCTATACCGGATTTAAAGAGGGTGACGCGGTTTACTGGAATCCCTCTAATATCGAGCCGGGGTTAAGAGACTATCTGACTCGTAGAAAAAATTCCTTTAAAGAAAATTGGATAGAGAAAGAAGCACCCCCAAAAATCACGGCACTAAAATGGATCGGGCCTAAAGAAAAAATTGAAAACATTGCGAAGACGGTAAATGAAGAATTGAATTTACACGTATCACCCATTAAAGATCCTTTCGATCCTCATTATTACGTGGCTCAGGCGACATCTCCTTTAGCAAATAAAGGGGAGGCATTGAAACGGTATAAAAAATTGATGAATATTAAAGGCGTAACGCTTGCTGCCGGGGATGATTTGAATGATCTCAGTATGCTTGAAGCGGCCGATATCAAAATTGCCATTCATAGCGCACCGGAAGCTCTTAAAAAAATTAGTGATATCGTTGCCGAAGATTTAATTGATGGAGTGGAACAGGGACTTTATTTAATTAGGCCTATTTCCACCGTTGGAGTTTTGATCGTTTCTCATCAAAACCGCCTCTTGTTTGCCAGATCCCACAAGTGGTATCATAAATGGGTTATTCCGGGCGGAAAAGTAGATCCGGGTGAAACGTTAGAACAAACGGCCTATAGAGAAGTTAAAGAAGAGACAGGACTTACGATTGAGGATGTCCGTTTTGCAAAAACGTGTGAATCCATCTATTCACCCGAATTTTTCAAAACACGTCATTTTGTGATGCACGACTTTGTTGCAAAACTAGCAAAGGGTTGTGAAGAAAAGGATGTTGTATTGAATGAGGAAGCGCAAGAATACGGCTGGTTTACTTATGAAGAAGCCATTAAACTCGATCTAATAAGTCCAGGAAAAGAAATATTAAATTGGTGGAATAGTGCTCGGCATCATTGGTTTTGAAGATTTAGAACTCGATTGTGTGATTGGGGTTTTTTCCCATGAAAGGGGATTAAAACAGCGATTGCTTATTGATATTAAAGTTGAAACCGATTTCGGTGAGTCAATTACCAGTGATCAACTAAGCCACACCCTCGACTATTGCGAAATCTTACGGCTCATTAAAGAAGAAGCCTCTTCTAACTTTAAATTGCTTGAAGCGTTTGCGCATCATGTAAACCAAAGACTGCTTAGAGAATTGCCTATCACTTGGGTTTGGATTCGGGTTAAGAAACCTTCAGCCAATCCCATGGCACGACATTCATTAGTAGAATTAGAATGTTTTAAATTAGGAACAACCCATGAAGTGGACACTTATAACCGGCGGCGCCATCCGGCTCGGCGCTGAAATTGCACGAGAACTGGCTAAAAGTGGTTACAACATTGTTATCCATTTCAATAAAAGCAAAACCCCTGCGCAAAAATTGAAGAACGACATTAAGAAAATAGGGGTTCATTGTGAAATTATATCGGGAGATTTTAATTCTTCGTCGGCTGTTCAAGATTTTTTAAATCGATACGACTTTGATACCGAAAATTTAATTCACAATGTAGGAAATTTCTTAATAGAAGGTCCTCTAGAAACGTCAATGGATAACTGGGAAAATCTATTTCAAACCAATCTTTTTGCCCCGGTCCAAATAACAAAAGAGCTCGTTCCGCAAATTATCAAACACAAGGGTAGAATCGTTACGATTGGAGTAACGGGGATTAATACAGCGAGAGCCGACATCAAATCAACCGCTTATACACAAACGAAAACCTCTTTACTTGGTTTTACAAAAGCACTGGCGGTGGAACTCGCGCCCCGTGGAGTGACAGTAAATATGGTATCACCCGGACAATTAGATAATTCGATCGACTTGAAAGACCCGTCAAAATTACCTATGAAAAGGGCAGGAAAAACCCGAGATGTAGCGAGAATGGTTAAATTTTTACTCGAGCCTGAATCCAGTTATATAACAGGTCAAAACATTGAAGTGGCAGGAGCGCTTAGACTGTGAACTTAGCTTTAAAAACGGCACAAAACTTCTATGCCCCTGAAACGGGCTTTGTACACGAAAATAAAACCCGCATCCCGATTTACGAAAACCTTTGCTTCATTTTGGCGCTTTTCAAAACAAAAGAGAAAGAAGAGATTGAAAAGGCACTCAAGCTTTTAGAGCATATTCTCTACTTTCAAAATGAAAAAGGCTTTTTCCCCGGTTACTTACACGAATTTCCTTATTCCTATAACTCTATGGAAGAGGTAAATCATCTTAAGCCTTTAAAACAACTCTTAGCATTCAAGTCAGTTATCCCATTCCGTCAAAAATTGATCCACGCGATCGATAAGTTGGAATCGGCTTTAAAAGACTTCTATTTAGAAAAACAACCGACCTCTTTTAATGCCTATGAATTGCTTAAAGAAATGAACGACTTACCGGCTTTTACGCCTGAGTTGTACAAATGGTGTGACTCTCATTCTCTTGCTAAAGCAATGTTACGAGGAGAAAAAGGGGAATGGTTGCCTCTTGTTTGGCATACGCCTTCTAAAAGCTATGTAGGTCCTTCATTTAAAGAGCGTTTTCATGGCCATCGTCCAGAAACAACTTTATTGAGTTTGATGCTGGGTGTCGTTCCTGAAAAACTTGAATTAAATTCCGTTGAAGCGGCTCTTATTGATAAAACATTAGAAGCCCCCTCTTTCAAAGCCTTTAAACATGAAGATGAAATAGAAGGCTATCGTTTCGGCATTCTTCAAGAACCCAAATTTGCAATCAGCGTTTTAGATAAAAACGGTCCTGAACATATTTTTCATCAGCCGGGAGTGCAGCTTCTAAAAATCATGACTCCAAACGGCTCGCTTGTTATTGAAGGCAATACAGCCAAGTCTAGTCGTTTCGAGTTTGTGCCGGGAGGCGTCGATCTCTACTTAACTTTAAAAGAAACGGTTGAAGTCGATGATCGCGAAAAGCAACGTGAAATTTCTATTTATGCCGATGATCGTTGGGACATTCGTTCGCAAAAAGGCAAAGCTACTTTATTTCATTGGGGCGATCCCATTATTTTTGAAGGGGATATTCCTATAACTCTTACTTTATCGGTGGAACAAGGACAGGGAGAGTTTGCGACAAGTATTGTTCGAGAAAATAGACCGTCTCAAATCATTCAAAACGAATCCTTCGATCGCGCAATCAGCTTAAGAACGCTAAGAAGATCTCCTGATCTAACCTTAAAAGCATCTTTTCGCTTATGAAATGGATTTTGCTTATCCCTTTCTTTCTATTCGCAAACGATCCCTATATCATTTTCTTGGTAGAAGCGCGTAAGTTAGATGTAAGTTCTAATTCTTCTTTAATTCGATCGATTGCGAAACATCCCTCCGACGGCTCAAAGAATAGTGACGTGGGTCATGCTTGGATTTACTTTTATGATGGAGAGCAAGTGATTGAAGGGGGGCATTCCGGAGAAACGGGATTTCTTCAGCCTCGCTACCTAGACGGTGTTTTTCATTTAGCCGAACAAAATGATCCGAATCCAATACGGTATCTTTACACCAGTCAAAAAGATGGTTATTTTGAAATAGGCTCGGGCGGTCATCAACCCACCCTTGCCGCCTATATGCCTTTAACCCCGGAGCAAGCCCAATCTATCAAAAACTTAATCTGCTCCTACCCCTTTCAAAATTATTCAATAGCCGGACGAAGCTGCTGCCACTTTATTGAAGCTATTCTCTTTCTTTTAGGGCACTCTATCGATGCCTCCGAAACCATTACCATTGACCCCGTACTCTGCGGAAAGAAAGTTTGGACCGATCCCGTCTATTCAACTCTAACTTTTGGCTCACCCGATCGCCTCCAAAAAGAACTAAAAAGTCTTATTCTTTTGGAGAAAGCACAGGAGGTATATTTTAAAACTCCCACATGTAAATGCTACTCTCTTCGAAAAACATTTCACGACCTGAGTAAGCTTCCAGAGAGAACCCTCAGGTATCTATGGGTTATTTTTAATTCATAAATATTAAGCTAACCCAATACACGAAATCTCGATCGGGGAGTTCAAGGGGAGTGCGCTCACCTGAACCGTTTGTCGGGCAGGGGGGATGGAAGAATTAAAACGGGTGGCATAGGCTTCGTTCATTTCTTTAAAGTTCTTTAAGTCAGTCAGAAAAACATCACAACGCACAACTTTATCTAAGCTTGAACCTGAGGATTTTAGGATTGCTTCAAGGTGGTCGATCACTTTTAAAGTCATTTCTGCAATGGTGCCTTCCAAGAGTTTTCCGCTTGAAAGATCTAAGGGGAGTTGACCCGAAACAAAAACGAGATTGTCTGCTTTAACCGCTTGAGAATAAGGGCCTAGTGCTTGAGGGGCGTTTGAGGTTTCGATCTTTTGGTGTGTTGACATCTCGAGCTCTCCTGGTGTAAACCTAAAGATTATCATAATGAGGGTTTATGTCGCGTGTTCAAACCTACGATCCTAAAACGATTGTCAATCCCGAGACCAAATCGATGTTTGATCAAGTTTCGAAGAAGTTTGGCCGTGTACCGAATATCTTTCGTAACATGGCGAATTCACCCGCCGTTTTGAAAGGCTTTCTATCATTAGAAGAAGCAGGCGCTCAAACTTCATTTTCACCCGACTTTAGAGAGCAAATTGCCATAGCAGTGAGTCAAGCCAATCAATGCTATTATTGCTTAGCCGCGCATTCGGCTTTATTACAATCGCTTCCCAAAACGTCGTCTGATCCTAAAAAAGAAGCGATCCTTTCCTTTGTAGACGTTTTAGTAAAAAGAAAAGGGCATGTAAGTGACATTGAAGTCGAATCTTTAAAGAATACAGGGGTTAGTGATCAGGAATTAACTGAAATCGTTTTACTTGTAGCCATTAGTCTATTTAGCAATTATTTCAATTTAGTCACGGATCCGGCCGTTGATTTTCCGGAAGTACAATTAGCAGGAGCAAAATAATGTCAACGCATACCCTACAACCCAAAGTGTGTCACAAAATTGCAGAAGATTTGTCTGTTCTTCTTGCCGATACCTATGTGCTATTTTTAAAAACGCAGAATTTTCACTGGAATTTAAAAGATCCACGTTTTCATTCCCTTCATGTGTTTTTTGAAGAGCAGTATAAGGAGCTTCTTGACCAAGTCGATGAAGCGGCCGAGCGTATTCGTATGTTAGGTGAGCCTACGCCGGGCACAATGAAACACTTTTTAGAGATTACGCAACTTGATGAAGCAGGTCATGGCTTATCGGGCAATGATATGATTAAACATTTAGCGATTGATCATCAAAGTATTTCCAAATGGCTTTCCGGCAAAATTAAAGAAGCACAAGATTTAGGTGATGAAGGAACGGCTGATTTATATATTAAGCACCTCAGAGATCACGACAAAGCCGCTTGGATGTTACAAAGCCACTTGCATGGAGAAATCTGATGAAAGCGATTACATTTGATAAATTCGGCGGTGCAGAGGAATTGAAATATAGGGACATAGCAAATCCCGTTGTTAAAGACGATGAAGTGCTAATTAATATCAAATACACCTCTGTAAATCCCATTGATTGGAAAATTCGACAAGGTCTCTTTAAAGATAGAATGACGCATAACTTTCCAGTTATTCCGGGTTGGGATGCTGCAGGTAAAATCGCAGAAAAGGGCAAAAACGTTAATAATTTTAATGTGGGCGATGAGGTCTATGCCTACACTCGAAAAGATGCCGTTAGTGAGGGAACCTATAGCGAATATATTGCTGTACCAAGCAGTTTCGTTTCTTTAAAACCCAAGAATATAGACTTTGCTCAAGCGGCGGCCATTCCTTTAGTAGGACTCACGGCGTGGCAATCGCTTTTTGATATCGGTAAACTTCAAAAGGGTCAAACGATCTTAATTCAGGCCGGAGCCGGTGGCGTTGGAAGCTTTGCTATTCAACTCGCTAAATACATTGGCGCAACTGTAATTACCACCACAAGTACCGCAAACGTTGAATACTGCAAAAAGCTCGGTGCTGATCGTGTCATTGATTACAAAATAGAAAATTTCTCGGAAGTCGTTAAGAAAGCGTATCCCCAAGGTATTGACTTTGTGTATGAAATGGTTGGAGGCCAAGTGATGGCCGATTCTGCGCTACTTATTAAAAAGGGCGGGGTCATCGTATCCATCTATCTGCCTTTGGATAAAGCAGAAGCGAAACGTCTAGGCATTCGAAGTGAATATTGCTTCGTCAGGCCCAGTGGCGAACAGCTCGCAGAAATCACTAAGCTCATCGATTCAGGGAAAATACAAATTCCTCAAATCGAGAAAATGTCCTTTAAGGATGCGGCTCGCGCCCAAGAAAAAAATAGGCAAGGACACACTCGAGGCAAAATCGTCCTCGAAATCAACCCTTAGGAAGAAAAACACCACAGAGGCACAGAGAACACAGAGATAACACGAGCACACAGAGAGTAACTTTTAGCAGTTAAAGCAAAAAAAAACTACTCTGCGTCCTCTTATTTTCTCTGTGTTCTCTCGAGCCTCTGTGGTAAAAAAATCAATCTCTGAAGCGGCCGAAGAAGGGCTTCATTTGATTGAAATCTTCGCCAATGATTTCTTTGAGTTTTTGAGTAAGATGTTGTTCAAGTTCAGGACGTCTTTCCTTTAGCCATTCTCTCATTTCGTAAGTGCGATTGAAGAGATCTTGGTAGTAGCCTTTTTCTGACTGAAAAGAAGGGTTTAAATAAAACTGGCCCACATCTATGTGAAAGGGCTTATTGTTATATGCTCCGGTATTTTGTAAAAGGGCCGGATCGTGATCGCCTACACCCATTTTATATTCTTGTACGAGTATGTTTAACAAATCATCAATAAGGGCTTTGCCGTCTTCATTATTAACTTTAACAAGTTTCTTTGTTAGAGGTTCGGCGGTTCTTTGTATGAGGAATTCCATTTGATCGCTTTCAAGAACGTGCTTCATGCCGAGCTTGTCATAAATTACGATCGGCTTTTTCAAATGATCACTTTTATTAAGGTGAACATAGATGAGGCCGCTTTCGTTGGAAAGTTTTTGGGAGGCGATAACCCAAGCTTGCATGAAGAATTCAAGCTTTTCCATTTTGTGGGCTTTGCGTTCTTTTACGTATTTATCAACTTTTGGGATGAAACGGAAAGGTTCTAGGAAGGGGGATGTTTGGTAGCGTTGATATTTGAAAAATTTAAGGACATACTGTCCGTCCTCTGAAATGAAGCAGTAAGCTTGGCATCCTTTTGCAAGATAATGAAACGGCTGATTCAAAATTTGGGCGGCAAGTTTTTCATCGCCTGCATTTAGTCGTTTATCATTGGCTTGCAATTCCGATTTTATATTTGATTCCCAAAAACCATCGGTAAGTTCGTAGTAAAGACGACCGACTCCAAAGGTAGCTGTGATGGCTAAGATTGAATAAATAATTTTACGGGAGTGCCTGATAACAAATGATCGCATGGAAAAAGGATACTATTTTTTCTGATTTTTGTTATTCTAAACTGCATGTTGAGTATCAATTTAAAAGGTAAGAAGGCCTTTGTCGCAGGCGTTGCTGACGATCAAGGCTATGGCTGGGCGATAGCAAAAGCGCTATATGAAGCGGGAGCCGATGTCTATTTAGGGACATGGACCCCCTTATATAAGATTTTTTTACATTCGTGGGAAATGGGCAAATTTGATGAGAGCCGAAAGCTTTCTGACGGACGTCTATTTCAATTTGCAAAAGTGTTTCCCTTGGATGCAAGCTTTGAAACACCAGAAGATGTTCCCGATGAAATCAAGGAAAACAAGCGCTATAAAGAAATGGGTCAATATACCATTTCGGAAATGGTCGAGCTTTTCAAAAAAGAAGTCGGTGAGCTTGATATTCTAATTCACTCGCTTGCCAATGGTCCTGAAGTTCATAAGCCATTACTAGAAACAAGCCGAAAAGGGTACTTAGCTGCTATATCCGCTTCTTCCTATTCGTTTGTGAGTTTAGTCCAACACTTTGGACCTATTATGCCGGCAGGTAGCGCTGCGTTATCGCTAAGCTATTTGGCAGGAGCGAGAACCGTTCCCGGATACGGCGGCGGTATGAGCTCAGCAAAAGCTGCGCTAGAATCCGATACGCGAACACTTGCATGGGAAGCAGGAAGAAAGTGGGGAATTCGTATTAACGCCCTTTCTTGCGGTCCCTTAAGAAGCCGTGCAGCCAAAGCCATCGGCTTTATAGACCACATGATTCGTTACTCTATCGCAAATTCACCGCTACAAAAAGATCTGGAAGCTCGAGAGATTGGAGCGGTAGCTGCGTTCCTATGTTCGTCGCTCGCATCTTCTATTACGGGTAGCGTTCTTTATAATGACAATGGTCTCAATACTATGGGCACCAGCGTCGACTCACCCACGTTACAATAGCCCCCAAGATCACTTAGTTCCTAAGTGATCTTTCTCTTTTTTATTTTTTACCACTGAGCACACTGAGACCACTGAGAAAATATGAGAGCAGTGAGTAGATAGCATTAATTCTCACTGCTCTCATAAAATCTCAGTGGTCTCAGTGTGCTCAGTGGTAAAAAAAGCTTTAAGTTTGAGGGGAATAGGGCATAGGAACGGAAATGAAAGATCTGTGCGCGTTGATCACGCACAGATCAAGAGAAATTAACGGCAGTTATACCAACCGAAGGTGGTAGAGGTGCCAATCACTGGAGCCGGACGAGCGTAGGTGTAGGAGTATGCAGGAGCGGGGTAGACGTAGTAGGGGGATGGTACAGGTGCGTAATAGTAAGGTTGTGGTTGGACGACGTAGGTAGGACAAACCGGAGCCGGTGCGAACGCGCCGAAGCTTAATGAAAAGCTAGAGCAGCGGTGGTGACGAGCTTCAACTTGAGCAACAGTAAATAATGCTGCACAAGCAACAATTAAAGTAACAATGTACTTCATAAGTTTCCTTAGTTTCAAATTAATCCTCGTTTCAGAATTAAATTGAAAAACTATTGTATATATTATTTTTCTTATTGTAAAGCCCCCACAGCATGGCGACGGCGCAAATGATCACTGCATATTCAATTTTAAAGTTATCAGTTGCCAAGTTAATATTTAGAATCTCTGGAGGCTCGTGAATCAAGTTTAAAATTGAATCTAGATAAAGCGAATTTACATAACTCACTCCCGGAATCCAAGTGAAAAGAAATAAAAATAGCGATAGAGCAATTAAAGTGGGAAAGAACAAATTAAAAAATAAACTAAACACAGGAAATGTTTGAAAAAAGGCGAGTGTTAATGGAACGCCTATAAAGGTAACCGCTGCATTTAAACTTAGGGATTTTCGTATGAATTGTAGAATTATAGCGCCTGTTTGTTGGAATACACTAAGAGAGATAAGCGAATCATATGAACGAGGATAAAGCCACTTCTTAAACCAATCATCACAAGGTTTCGCAAATAGCAGGATGGCTACAGTTAAACCAAAACTTAAGGCGGTTCCCGCTTCAAGTAAGGCCTGAGGATCCCAAACTCCCACCACTATCAGCGCAAGTCCTAAATGATTTAATGGATTACTTGATCGTCTTATTAATTGTCCCGTTGAAGTCATGGCGATTGCAATCCAAGCTCGTACAATCGAACTTGAAGGTCCTAAAAAAAGAAAATAGCTGGCAAGGATAATGATGAGAAGATAGGGCAGGGTTCTAAAAGAGAAAAATCGTTGTAAAACAAAAGCAAGGCTCATTGCAAGAAAGGAAAAGTGAAATCCTGAAATCGCGAGAATATGTTGTAGCCCAAAACGGGCAAAGTCTTTTTTAAGAGGGCGGTTATCAAGATCACCTGTAATCAAGGCGCCTATCAAATCAGCTGCTTTTTTATGAGGATAATGTTCGTTAATCCAGTTTCTGACGGTTTTCTTTAATTCAAATCGTGTGGCTGCAAGGTTTGAATCATTCACGTTTATTATTGATTTAGCCTTAATACCAAAAGGAGTGACTTCTCCTTCGATCCACAATTCATCGCTTATGTCATCGGGCAAGCTTTTGACTTTTACGATAGCTCTATAGTTATAAGGGTTAACAGTTCCAATGAGTAAATGGCTTTTATGGCTCTCTTTTATTCTTTGAAGTGAAAACGAATAAGGGCCTTTATCGGGAGGGGGCATGCTTTGTGAGGTATATCCAACCACAAATCCTCCCACACTTACCAGTAAGGTTAATGCAAGTCGTTTAGGATCACATAGAAAGAGAACTATAAGTAGAGCTAAAGCCAAAGGATGAAAGGATAAACCATAGACGATTGAACAGGAAAAACATAGCCCATAGAGTAGTAGAGGGATAAAATTGAACATGAAATTATTTCATCAATCGGATAGGTTCAAATTTATGAATAAAACACTTTTAATCTTGCTCGCCCCCTTTTTTCTCTTAGCTGAAACAGCCACTGATATTCAAATCAGTTGGGCAAAACAGCACAATTTATTTCAGAAAGGCTATTTCAAATCAAATGAAGAGCGCTTCATTAAATTGGTGGAAGAAGGTCAATCTCCAAAAACGTTGTTTATCGGATGTAGCGATTCTAGGGTTGTTCCAGAATTAATTACCGATGCACGTCCGGGAGATATTTTTGTTATCCGTAATGCAGGAAACTTTGTTCCTACTAACGATGCAAAAATAGAATGGGATGGAATTGCTGCCTCCATTCAATATGCGATTGAAGTGTTAAATGTAAAAGAAATCATTGTGTGCGGCCACTCTCACTGCGGTGCTATCGATGGAGTTCTCGCTCCTAATAAAGTATCATCTCTAAACGATGTAGCTAAATGGATTCGTTTCGGTGAAGAAGCGCGTACGATTTTGGATGACGAACAAAAAGACGGATTTAAAGTAGAAGATCCCAATGGATTTGCAGGAAGAATGTCTGTTTTAGTTCAGCTTGACCATTTACTCACTTATCCATTCATCAAATCGCGCGTTGAGAAAGGGGAATTGTTCCTTCATGGTTGGTACTTTATCATAGATAAGGGACAACTCGAAGTGTGGCAAGATCAAGGCGAGCAATCAGGTTTTGTTCCCTTAAATCATAAAATTTCTAATTAATTAATACCCTTAAAACAGGATAACCACTATTTTGGTTACCCTGTGGGGTATTTCATGACAAAAGTCTTCCAAATCTCTTCGTGCCGTGTCCGCGTAAAGTTCCCATGCCCGATTCCCATTAAACATCGTAAGTACCCTATTAAAACAAATAAACCACAGAGCACAAGAGAGATCACAGAGAGTATATGAGTGCAGTGAGAAAGAAGGATTCAAATTTCTCTCATTGCTCTCATATACTCTCTGTGGTCTCTGTGTGCTCTGTGGTAAAAAATTCCTGAATGCGTTGAAGCAATTCGAATGAGGATTAAATGAGTTTTGCGAATGTTTCCGATAGCTTATTTGTAAGTTACAATTTTCCTAATGAATTAAGACCTTTCATCGGAAGATTTATGGTTAGACAGGATTTTAGTTATTATAGGGGAGTAGCCTTAGCCGTTCCTTTGATAACGTTGACAACCGCGACGATTTTAAATAGCACTAATTTAATACGTCATAAAAGACAAAGCGATAAAGATGCCAAGTGGTACAAGTTTCCGGCGGTATTTTATGCTATTACGGGGGGTTCCATTGTATTGTGTGGAGTGTTAATCCCTTTGAGTAATTATGAAATTCCTAGAGTGATATTTTCCGATTTTGCGAGTAATCTGATTGCAGATGAGGGGGAGCTTGCCTTCTGCGCGTTTCAATTAGCTGTTAATGCTACTTTGCAAGATTTCTTTAGTTCCTTAAGTAGAGATTTGCGTGAAACTCCCATGTCAAATGGTGTCTTAAGTTGCATTATGGCTTTTGCAACTTTTATCAATACGATTTTCACTGCGAAGGAAATAGGTAAATTAAAAAAGACTCAAGCGATTGGATTGGTTTTATGTACCTGCACGTTTGCATTTGCCCTATTCCAGGCGATTAAAGGCTATCAAATCAATGTAGTTAATATGGGACGCGATCCGAGCATACAAGATTCTTATGCATTGAGCTTTGCGGGATTTAATGATTCGTGCCCTATGCAATTAGATCCGTTTCAATTAAATAGCGGGTAATAAATACGTGCCCGTGCACGTCCCAACTTTAAACTTTTTTACCACTGAGCACACTGAGACCACTGAGAAAACATGAGATCGGTGAGTTTCAAGCATAAATTCTCACTGCTCTCATAACATCTCAGTGGTCTCAGTGTGCTCAGTGGTAAAAAAGGCAGAGACCAAAATTTGACGTTAATCGTGCAGAGAATGGTAATGTGCTGAAACTATTCCGAAAGAATTTTAACGAGGTGAGCTTTTAATTTCGGGTCGATAATTTTGAGGGCGTTTGATCCGCGGGTGATTTGTGCGATACTCACTTTGAATTTCTCTGAAATTTCTCGTTGAGTGAGTTTTTCATCGAGTAGTGCTTTAACGATAAGAAAGCGGGAAGCAAGTGTTTCTTTTTCTTCGATTGTTAGGAATAAATCGCAGAATGCGGAAAGTTCGTCTTTTGTTTTGATCTGAAGTATTAGAGCGAGAAAGTCTCGCCAAGGGTCTTTGGACATAACACCCCGCATGTTAAACGGAAGAGGAGGGATTTGAACCCCCGGTACCATTGCTGGTACTTCTGCTTTCGAAACAGACGCAATCGGCCACTCTGCCACTCTTCCAATAGGGTAGGATTATAGTAAGGGAATGGGAAAAAATGCTAGTTTTTTGTAGGGGAGATGACCGAATAGTCATCTCCCTTGAAAGGAATTATTGAGTGATTTTGATAGAGAGAATTTTGATAGGCTCTAAGGGTTTATCGCCAGGGCCTGTTGGGGCATTCTCGATTTTTTCAACAACATCGTAGCCTTTTGTGACTTCGCCAAAAATGGTGTGTTTATTGGTGAGCCAGGGAGTCGCTATAGTTGTAATAAAGAATTGGCTGCCATTTGTGTTAGGACCTCTATTGGCCATAGCAAGTAGGTCTTTCTTGTCAAACTTGGCAGAAGGGCTAAATTCGTCTTCAAAATTCGAGCCCCAGATCGATTCGCCACCACGGCCTGTTCCGGTAGGATCTCCGCCTTGAATCATGAACTCAGGGATTACACGGTGGAATATAACATTATTGTAATAGCCCTTTTCCGCTAACTTGGTAAAATTTTCCACTGTTTTAGGAGCTATATCATTTCTTAACGTAACAACAATCGTTCCTTTATTTGTTACGATTTCTGCTTCGGTCTTTTTAGTCATTTTAGTGTTCTCCGCAAATAAGGGGGTTATAATTAAAGCTGCTATAATAAATAAAGAATGCATATTTTGAAACTTTTTGTTATAATATAGAGGTTATGAATAGCTTTTCACCTGTTCTTCCATCAGACTGGAAACCACATTCAAAAATCATTTCCGCCATTATGGGAAATGTTCCTTCTTTTGGGCAACTTAATAAAAAAGATTTTAGGGCATTATTTTTTGAGCCCGATGATGAATATTTAAACGAAGCTAAAGTCGATGTTCAATCTATTTTTGATTTGATCGAAGCAAGGGCTGTAGAAGACAGCAGTAGTTTTCATATAATCACCGAGTTATTCGTCATTAGAATGTTGGCCCTTCTTCCCTTTCTGCAACCCCATGGATTAAAAGTTCGTTTTCCTATAATGCTTGAAGGTAAAAGAGTTTTTGCTACTTACACCTTTGATAAAAAAATTCCTCTAAGTTCTTTTAATCCGATAGATCCGCTAGTTGCTTATGGATTAAAACCTGAAGATAAAAAACATCCTCCCATTCTTTTGTTTAAAGGGACAACTTATCCTGCAGATATAGGGAGTTTAAGATCGATTCTTGCAGATATGGCGCCTTTTCAATCCGTTGGAGGTAGAAATATCTCAATGAAGCCGGCCGCTCTTGTAGATTGGTTAGAGAGTAATCCGGGTTCCATTGTAGCAGGAATTAGTTTGGGCGGGGGGTTAGCTCAACATACCGGAAGAATTTTTCCTCATAAAGTTAGTAAAGTTTACGCAATTGCGGCACCAAGACTCATGTTTTATGAGTCGATGCCAAGTAAATATCCTACTTCTGTACGCGTAGAAACAGAAGGAGACGTCGTTTCCCTGACCGGTACAGACGTTCCTCCAGGGACTACTACTTATCGATTCACCTTGAATAAAGATCTTAATGCCTTTGTAACACATCTTGTAGCTCCTGAAGTTCAATATTCAAAAGTGGAGATCATAGAAAACGCAGAGAAAGAAAAGCTTTCATTTAAAGCCAAGGCTCTGACTTGTTTACATCAGGTTGTAGGGCCTTTTCTATGGATTTTGATACTCGTTTTGGCTGCCCTTTACATTATATACAAGGGAATTGCTTATGTTCCCAAAACTATATATAAAAGCGTTTCCTGTTTATAATTTCTTAACAATTTCTTTCCAGGACCTTAACTTAAATATATTATTATTATATGTATGATTCATCCAGCCATTCAAGCAGCAGAAATCAGGGCATTTGCGAACTTTTCAAATGAAAAAAAGCCTGCCGCTTTCAAGTTTAATATTAAGCAGACGGCAAGTAGCTGGACCAACAATATATTTGTTATTGGAACTAAAAATCTTGATTTAGTTTGGATTAGCTTAAAGTTCCTAGTGGTGAAATCGGTTGTTCGACTCGCGCTTAAAATTTCTGAGTTTGTAAGACGAGTTTTTAACTGCACAAAACGGTCGGACAAGCATAAGTTAGTTAATACCCATTATCCGCAAGAGTTATCAAAACAAGCATGGACGCTAAATAACGCCTTACTCTCTGAAGTTGATAATATTGCGCGTCCTGAAACAAAAGAAATGATTCGATTCTTGCGAACAAACTATATGGTGAAAGCGGCGCCTCAAAAATTCGATTTTTTAAATTGGATTGTTCCCGATTTAGATGATAAGTTTCAAATAGCTGAGACCAATTTAGATGGCGATTATTTTAGATCGAGCAATCCCTATTATAAAACAAACGCATTAGTTCGCCCTAATGATCCTGTAATTTTAACAGATACGAAAGACTTTGCTCATTTTATACCTCTTTTCTTCACTCATTTAGATCAATCAAATCGCAAAGATTGGGCATCCATTATATGTAAGGAGCTTTATAAGGAACTTGAGGAAGCCGAGGATAAAAGAGCCGCACTCAACAATTTTAAAACTCAGTTTTGCTTCGATCTAACCGAATATTTATCTGGGCATATCTATAAAAAGGCTGCTAAACAGTTTGAGCCTGAATTTGAAAAGCTTAAAGGTGAAATTGATGAAATCATTGATTTGATCTCAGAAGATCTAGCCGAAGGATTCCCAGAGTTAAACTCATCTGAAATAAAGGTGGCTTTAAGATCGCAGTCATTAGCCATTTGTCGTTTTGATGGAGATTTAACAGGGGTAAAAATCCTTAAAATCTTTTCTCGCCAATTATCTAATCATGCAATTTATGATTTGTTCAAGTTTACAGGTTTAAAAATAGGAATTATTAACTATCGTCGCACATCTCCTGAAAATTTTGGAGCAAATGTTCATTCAGAGTATTCTGTTAAAAAAGGGGCTTTAGATTCAGTTTACTTTCCCTATCCCATTGATTTTACCAATAGTGATTTATTCAGCCGGTTGCAATCTAAATGGATGACTTATGATGAAGAAAAGCCCTATATTCATATATTAGGTTTTACAACCCTTTGTTTATTGAAGGGGCTTATGCTTGACACTCCCTCGGACAAATGGGCGCATGCCATGGCTCATGACGATACCCGAGCCTTGCTCCAATTAACCCTATTCAAAATCCATCAAGCCCTTGCGAATGCTGAGCTAAATGATGATTTTCATAAATTTGCAACAGAAATAGAACTCCTACATTGTGAAATCACCGTCCTATTTGAGCTCTTAAAGCCCTATGACGACCGTTCATTTTCAGAACTAGCTAAAGAGAAATGGGAAGGCGTACCTGGACCGTTGAAGCCGCATGTTAAAGCAGGTTTAGGAAAAACCTCCATGAACGTAGCGGCCTCGGTTTTAAGTGCTATTCGTAAGGAAGGAAGCTTAAGTGTTGCTTATCAGCAAAGCGTCTACTATGAACAGCCCCAAATGTTTGGAAGCCAAAAAGAGCTTGAGGTAGTGCTTAAGGATGAAAAGACTGAAAAAGTAGATGTGTTATTTTGTATGTTCCATCCGAATGTCGATATTGAACCTGAAAGAATGCATTATAAAGTCGAAGATGTTTCTAGTAATATTCGTAGAGTTCTGGCTGCCAAGCCCAAAACAGAGCATTTAACCGTCGCTTTAGATGTAACTTTCAATACACAAAATTGTGAACAAGTCCAAGCGTTGCTAGCGGAATATCAAGATGAAATACTTTCCGGTAAACTGAACTTCCTGATTTATAGAAGCGGCCAAAAATATGATTTATTAGGGATGGATAACTATTACGGCTCCCCTTACTTTCTAGTTAATAATGGCGCTTCGTATTGGAAAAAAATCAATGATATTTCCAATGATTCTGCAATTAAAACCGATCGATTGACTCATAACTGGTTTTACCTGTCGACTAAATACGCCTTGAAGGGGATTGAGCTTTATAAACGAGAAGTCTTTAAAAATGCTCATAAAATGTTGCAGTTAATCCCTTCCGAATTAATTCCAAAGAATGAAGGCGTTGCTCAGTTTGCACGGGTGAGCACGGTTGATCCAGACGTCAATTTAAGTTTTGTCGATATCAAAATACTAGGAAAGATGCATAACGCACGCTCTTGGGCGCATGTATTAAATATGTATAAAATCTTTTCTGAAAACGGCTTGATAACTCACCGCCGTGCGAGTATCGGATTCTTTTACGCCAATTTTAATATTATTCCTGACCATCCCGGAAGTACAACCTTCCGAATCAATCCGGGTTTAAATCCAGCCGATGTTCCCGTTATCGGTAAATTTTTTGAATCTCTCAGCGATAGCGCATAAACCTTTGCACTTATAGCCTTTATCAGTTAGAATACCCCTTTCTGGAAGAGTGGCAGAGTGGCCGATTGCGTCTGTCTTGAAAACAGAAGCCCTGCAAGGGGCCGTGGGTTCGAATCCTACCTCTTCCGCCATTTTTACAAATAATCTCGATCAATCTTATCTTCAAATATCCGCTCAATAACGAAATCATCATTTTCATAAATTTGCATATCGCCCTTTATATTGAATTCATCCTCGGTTGCTGACATTTCAAATTTCGATTCTATTCTTACCTTTAGATCGTTCTTCTCCATCTCGTAGGATTGTGTAAGCTTGTAATTAGCTGATAAGGGATCATCCTTTTGAATAAAAAGATCACGTTTTAGGTTATGAGAAAGAGAGGTTCCCGTTTCATCAAAACGATAAACACCTTCTCCAAAAAGTCCTCCCTTTCCGTCAGTGATGTAGGAGGCCGTTCCTTTTAGTAAATCAAAGTTCGCCGTCCTATTAAATTCACCCGCTTTTAGTAGAGTTATAGGAGCATGAATGCCGCATTCGGGGTTTTCAAAATGAACAAAACTATCTTCTAAGCGAGCATTTCGTTTTGGTAGTGACAAATAGCTTTTTTCAGTTTGAATACAGAGCGTGGCAGGTGAGGGTGAAGGCCAAATTAAAGGCCAATAACAGGTAGATATCGCAATTCGTAAGCGATGACCTGCCTGCACTACATATCCACAATCGTTTAGCTTTATTTGGATTTCATAATTTTGACCTTCAACTAACGGCTCGGGATATTCATGACTATTACGATGAGTTAAGTTTAATATTTGATAGGAAATGCGCCTTGAAGATCCATCAGGGGATACATCACATAGTCTAGCACATAACAAGGCAACTGGTTTATCAGAAGAAACGTTCAAGTTAATTTGAGGAGCTCCAAGAATTGTCAGGGGAGTGGTTAATGGGAGGCTATCAAAAACAAGTGAACAGCCATCATCAAAACGTTGATCTAGGGGCATTTCTCCCGGGACTCCACATCCCATCCATTCTCCTACACAAAACCCTGTCCATTGAGGAGATAAAATTGAAAATGATTGATTGGATTGTTGTTCTTTACAAAGACTCTGATTTCCAAAATACCACTTATCCAGATGAATATTATCAGAAGGCCAAGCGTTTTCCGCAATCCAGCGACCGGGAACAGGATCTCGCCAACCGGAAGGAGGCGACCATTCTTCAACATAGGCTCGTAAAAGGGGTTCTTGGGTAATCGAATTATTCTCTCCTTTTAACCAGTGATTCCACCAACGAAGTGTTTCTTGCAAAAAACCAATCGCAGGACCCGGTGTGCCGTCATGTGGATAGACATGAGCCCAAGGGCCAATAATTCCTATACGGGGTACCGTTAAATTTTCGAGCATACGAGGAATGCTATTCGTGTAGGCATCTGCCCATCCACCAATGGCCATGACGGGGCACTGGATCGCTTTCCAGTTTTCGCAAATCGAGCCTTGTTTCCAATACTCATCACGTCTTTGATGTCGCATCCAAACGGCGGGCAAAAATGGCATATTTTGGATGCGATTTAACCACTCCTCTCTCCAGTCAGGTCGTAAATCGGGGTCAGGGGGACGAGCTTGATACGTCATCATAATGGCGCCCCACCATAAATTATCGTTAAGCAGGCATCCTCCCATATAATGAATATCATCTGAATAACGATCATCTGTTGAGCAAACGGTTACGATCGCTTTTAAAGCTTCAGGACGTAAGGCTGCAATTTGCAAGGCATTAAATCCGCCCCATGATTTGCCAATCATTCCTACAGAGCCTGTACACCAAGGTTGTTTAGCTATCCACTCAATGACTTTTAATCCATCTGACTGTTCAATTTCCAAATATTCGTCATCTAAATATCCATCTGATTCTCCGCTGCCTCTTAAATCGACCCGCAATACCGCGTAGCCATGCTGTGCATACCATGATGCAATAGGTTCATCCCTTCTACGTGTGCCATCTCTTTTTCTATAGGGTATATATTCAAGTAGGGCCGGAACGGGATGATGGATACTGTCTTTTGGAAGCCACATACGAGTGGCAAGCTTCGTTCCATCTGAAAGGGGAATATAGAAATGTTCTATGACTTGAATATCTTGAGCATTTAAATACATTGATGCGAGAAAGACGAACAAAAGCTGATACATATCTATACGTTCCTCATCTCATTTCGATAAATTTTTTTAATGAATATAAATTGACTGTTCATTAATTTAATTTTCTATGAAAAATTTTTTATTGGCATTCTGCCTTGTTTTAGGAATTGAAGCGACTCCAAGCTCTGTCTTTTGGACAGTGTGTACAACGGATGTAGTGGCCACAGGAAGTGGACACATCGATGAGGACAACTATTTTTCCGTATTTAATAAACGAGGAAGAGGTCAATATTTTTCACCCGATACGGGGCTTGAATTAGGTTTGTACAGTTTCAGAGATTGGAGTTTAGAAGGAGGCTTTGATTATTTAGGAGGGCTGACGATCCATTATATTTTAATTTGGGTGTAGCAATCCCTGAAGATAAGTTATTTTGTGGGGCTCCTTCTTTCAAAGTGGGTTATTTCAATGCTGGAACTAGAACACATGGAGCATTTAGAACCAATCAAAATATTGTAGATGTAATATTTGGTAAATCACTTCCTGATTGGATTGGAGGAAAATTCTTTATTGCTGGATTTTCCGGAAGTCGGGCAATGGGTAAAAATCGACAAGGATTTATGGTTGCCTATCAAAAACCCTTTGCAAATGAAGTTTATTGTGATGGAAGAGAATTTTCACGTTGGATATTGGTTGCCGATTATGCATCGGGTAAGAACACTATCGGGGGCGGCGGTTTTGGGGTTTATTACTACTTCACCCCAGACATTAGTATCTTAACCGGACCCGTCTGGTTTAATTCGGCAAAGATTAATGGACGATGGAAATGGTCTGTTCAAATCGATATCACTTTCCCTATATGCAATAAAAGTTAACATCTCGTCGTGTTTAATGCATGGGACAAGATGGGAAAACGCGCTTGAGGATTAAAGTCTTTAGAGATTTGAAATACGCTTAAAGCAATATGGAAGATATTAATTAAGACAAAGCATCCCACAACTAATTTAAAGAACGGATTTTTTGTGGAGTCATTTCTAAAGCTAACGTAGAGCAGCAATATATTAGATAACGCAATCGTTATGGGTATTACATTAACGCCCACTAATTGAGTGATCGTATTGGAGAAATTGATAGGATATGCTGTGAATTGGTTTTTCGCTTCAGTTGTGATAAAAATTGTATCATTAAACTTGGTGCATGCAAATTCAGCATTTTGAAGAGCTTTTACTATCGCCTTATTTGTTGTAGTCAGGCTTGCAGGTATTGTGAACTTTGCAATCGATGTTAATGCGCTTCCAAGGTTTCCTGCCACATTTAAAAAAAAGACGTTTTTTCTTTTTCTCGGAGAGCCTCTATAGAAGGGATAGACTGTCGTTGAATCTAGTGGAATGTATCCATCCACCTTTCCTCTGACATAAATTAAGATCTCATGTCCGGATGATTCTAAAATGGGAAGTACGACCGCAACAACACCCCAAATTGTTCCATTTACATAAGTTTTAGATGCAAGCGATATGGCATATTTATTGTTTTCTGATACGGCTACCAAAAATGATTGTGTACAAGCGATACAATTACTCATAGGCCCATAAATCTAATAATCTAGTTGATTTTTTGCACGCTTTGCCTTCAAATTGATAGCTTCTCAAATACTAAATGAGGAATTCAAGGATGTTTACAAAGACGATAATTGCCTTTTGTGCACTGTTTTCAGCTGCATTCTGCTATGCTGAAGTAGAAAAGCTTGATCTTGACATTTTCAACTATGAGGATGTGGTCAAGAATGATGAAGCTACAATTGTGAAAATGAGAAAATCACTTCTAGAAAAGGGTATTGCGGGAATTAGAGGTGTGCCGGGTTATAAAGAAGCCGCCGCAAAGTTTATTGAAACAGCAAAAGCCTTTTCGATGTTAGATGAAGCAACAAAAAACCAATATGCGCCTAATCGTCACGCGGGCGAATTTTTAGGATATGAAATTGGAGCCGAAAAGTTTAAAAGACCGGATGGTTCGTGGGTAGTGGACGATGCAAAAGCCTCCTATTACTTCTTTGTTCCGGATAAAGCAGAAAATGTTTGGCCAAAAGAAGTCGATCTTCAAAAAGATGCAAATGCGATCACTTCAATTATGTTCAGTGTTGGATGTGATTTCTTTAGAAAAGTTGACCTTGTGAAATCGGGATGTTATTTGCCGCTCGATAAATTTTATGGGGTTGCTAGAATGCTTCATTACCGTAAGCAGTCAGATGTTACGATGAATAATCCTTATTGGTGTGGAGCTCACTTTGATCACGGTTTATTTACCGCGTTAATGCCTGCTTTTTACTTTGTAAATGGAGAACAAGTAAGTGAGCCTGAAGAAGCCGGTCTTTTTGTTAGAACGGGCGATAAAGAATTCTTAAAGGTAGATGCTAATGATCCTGACGTTATGTTGTTCCAAGTTGGTGAGTTTGGTCAATTGGCAACAAACGATGACATTAGAGCAACCGAACACAGAGTTCATAAAGCAAGAGGGGGTATTGAGCGTTATACCTTAGCCGTGTTCTTTGACCCGCCTATGGATACTGTAATTCACTCTAATAGTGTATTGGCAGAGGATTCGAGATATGGCGCAAAACCTGGCGAAGGCTGCTCTTTTATACAATGGCACCTTTCGTCCTTAAAACGATATTTAGTTGACTAATTCTTAAGTTAAGCTAGAAGGTTTCAAGCTTTCTAGCTTAAACTCTCTCAATTGTCTTCTAATCTTTCTTTTTTTATTATAAGTGTAAACACTATCTTTAAAGATTTTATAGAACATCTCGTTCCTACTAGATAGCATTATATTGTTTCGCATATCTGCAACTTCATTACCTAATGTATATGCACTTGGAGCATTTAAAAATTCAGGATGGATTTGAAGTAGAAGAGCGGGGACGGTGCCCCCCTCTATAGTTTCCGAAACTTTGACAATCCCATTATAAGTTGCGGTGGGTTTAAGGGTATTTGTCGCTCTATTTTTAATGGTGATGGCCTGATGATGATAGCTTACTGAAAGGAAAGGAATGATAAGTCCTTGGAGAGCATTCGCATATAAACCATTACTCTTTCTTGGCACCAAATCAAGTCTATGTATGACATCATCGTGACCTTCAAGATTTTGGACTAATTTGCCACCAAAGAAGATGTTAGCGATTTGAAAACCTCGACAAATTCCTAATAACGGAATCCCTTTATTGAAAACTTCATTAATAATCCCAATTTCTAAAAGTGCGTATCTAAAATCGGAGTCGGGCTTCGTGTTAGGTTCGGGGGATTCACCATAAAGCTCTGCTCGGATATCAACTCCTCCGCCTAAATAGAACGAGTCTGTAAATTCAGCGAGAAATGATATTTTTCTAAGTAAACGTGAAGATTGTGGATATAACTCGGGGTTTTCTTTAATAATTTTGATTAAACGTTGAGGTATGGAATCTCTAAAACGATCGTAGGGGCCTGCTACTTTTAATGCCTTCTCCATTTCTTTATCTAGCGCGGCAGGTGATACGCAAGCGGGGTGTGTGGAGATTCGAAGAGGGATTAAATTAGCGCTATGCAAAATCTTAATGAAAGCTTTTGGAGCCGAACGGCCTCTTGAGTGAGTATTATAGGGAAGAATAGCTAAGGGTTTAGTTAACTTTAAGGTCGCTAAGGATTCTTGATCAATATTGAATTTGTGATCTTGTTCAAAAAAAACGGTGTTTGTTAAATTGCATGAAGTAATATTGCAAAAAGAAATTTGTGCTTCAAGAAAATGAGTGCCTGGAAGATCACATTTTATAAAAGAAGCCTTAGTAAGGATCGAATCTTCAAAACTGCAGCAATTAATATTACATGATTCAAATGTTGAATTTTCTATCGAAGTACCTGTGAAGAAGGCTTCTTGAAGTTCAGAATTTATAAAGTTACAATTTTCTAATCGAGTATTTTCAAATCTTGGATATTCTAAGCAGCAATTTTTGAAAGTAATATTTTTTAATTCCTCAAAGAATGGTAAATCAAAATGACATTCAGTAAATGTTATGTCCGATAGGTCAAAAATACTTAACTCATTTTCAAATGACATATTGAGTATCGTGTTAGAGTATCCATTTTCCTTTAATAGATCAGAGAGGGGAATTTTTGGTTTTCTTGATTGATTTGCAATAAGAGTTCGAAGTTTAGATTCACTAATTGTATTGCTAGTGTCAGCTCGAGTATTTATTTCACTAACAAGTGTTCTTGTTTTATCACTTGTAAGATAACCAAATAGGTAAGCTAAATTATGAAAGAATCTAACAATTTTTCTAACAATTTCTCTTAATGGATTTTTTGCAACATTGTCTTTTGAAAGAACTAACTCAATAGAGGATATATAATGTATTTTATTATCAATTTGTTGATTTAATTTAGTATTTTCTGTTGCTTTTCCT
>JAGVJG010000060.1 GCA_020051235.1 Parachlamydiales bacterium
GCCAAGGGCTCTCGCTCGAATGTGCTAAAGCACACCCATCGCTCGCATACGCAATTTTGGCTACGCCATAAATGGCTCGGGGCGGAGCTAAAGCTCCGCTTTTTACCCGCCCTTGAAGGGCGGCTACATTGCGGCAGGTGGCCTGCCGCCCTCGCCGGAGGCGAGCCTGTTATTCAGCTAAATGTATACCGCCCTCCAAGGGCGGGTCTTGAGCGCCCCTACAGGGCGCCACCGAGCCATTTATGGCGTAGCCAAAATTGCGGATGCGAGCGAAGGCGACTAGGTTGTACCTGCCCAAGCGAGAGCTGCGAAGCAGCGCTATACGCGATTTGGGCACGTCAGAAATGGCCTTGGGGAGCGGGGGCGGAGCCCCGACAAGTTTATTGGTCGGAAAATGCGTAAGCATTTTTTGACAAATCTCGAGTAAAAATCTAATGAACTCTTAATCGATGAATAAGAGTTAACCTTTCTTTTGTTCTTAAGTAAATCGGTGGAGGGTCTTACGACCCTCCGAGAAAAATTAGTTTCGGCTGCGGAGTTGTGAGATTAGGCGGAGAAATTCGACGTATAGCCAGACGATGGTAACCATGAGGGCAAAGGCACCATACCATTCGAGGTATTTTGGGGCGCCTACCATCGCTCCCTTTTCGATAAAGTCAAAGTCGAGCACAAAATTAAGTGCAGCAACTCCCACTACGAAGAAAGAGAAGAGAATTCCAAAAAGCCCATTCCCCCAGATAAAACTCATCACAGGAATGTTGAAAAAGGAAAGAACAAAACTAAGTAAGTATAAAATTGCAATCCCGCCTGTTGCCGACATAACGATCATTTTAAAACGATCAGTCGCTTTGACGATTCCGGATTGATAAAGGAAAAGCATCGCTGCCAGTGTTCCAAAAGTGGCCGTGCAGGCTTGAAAAACGATACCGGGGTAGTTTGCTTCAAACATCGAGGAAATGCCGCCGATGAAAAAGCCTTCTACAACTGCATATAAAGGAGCAGTAACGGCACACCATTCTTTTTTGAAAGCAGTGACTAAAGCAAGAACTAAACCGCCGACGGCGCCGCCGATCATCCAGCCTTGTACGGCTGCAGGGTTCATTCCCGACTTAACAAATTGAAACCACACCCATGCGGAGCTCATCACACAAAGGGCAAGTAAAATGGCGGTTTTCATAGCAACGCCATTGATGGTCATCGTTTCATTTTGTGACCAATTGCGAGTGAATACGTTGTCTGTTAGTACTGGATTTGATGTATTCATGATAACACCTCTTTAATTACGACCCGAGAGACTGTCCCATAAGGCAATGCACTTCGTCCATGCCTTTCGATAGCTCTACCAGGTCTTTATCGAGAGTGATCATACCCGGTTCAAAGAGAAGAATCAAGGCGGAAGCGCCAAATTCAAAATATCCTTTTTCATCACCCTTCTTTACAGCTTTGCCTCGAGTGTAGGTTTCTACAATCGATCCGACGTTTGTGGCTCCCACTTCTATATATAGAGAAGTTCCAAAAGAAGAGACTAATTGAGTCATCTTTCTTTTGTTTTGGGTGAAGATATCGATGTCTTTTTTAAGGGCGATGGGGTTTACGGAATAGAGAAAGCCATTGATCAGTTTTGATTCGGAAGGGGTGTTATCGTGGGGAAAGTGAAATCGATGGTAGTCAAAGGGACAGAGTCTGGCTATAACCATTGTGCCGCCGCTATACTTATCGGCAAGGCTTTTATCTTTAAGGAGTTCCGTTAGGATAAATTTCTGGCCTTTAACGTAAAAACCCTCGGATTTATCGATATTTTGAAAAAAGCGGTAGCGACCATCGGCAGGGCAAACAAAACGGGAGGGTGAAATCGGTCTTGCTTCAGCTTTTAATTTTCGAATAAAAAAATCATTAAAAGAGTTGAAAGAGTCATTTTTAAATTCAGCTGCATCAACGTGAAATTTCTCGATAAAAGGAGCGATTTTCTTTTTTGAGGAAGGTCGTTTCATTAACCAACCATAAAAGGCAGATACAAAAGGGAGTCGAGCGGAAAGGTGAGCAAGGGTTTTTCCGAAGGTTGAGCCTCCATAAAGCCACGCAATAGCTGCGCCTCCATAGACAATCTCACATTCTTTTTGGCCGGACGCTCGATTAATGACTTCGATCATAGGGGCTTTGGGATCCCTTTTTTCTGAGCAATTTGTGAGAACACGGTGAGCTCTGAAATAAAATCGGCGGAAAAGGTTTCGGTAAGATGAGCCTGATTGATATCATTTAGAAGCTTTTCGGCCTTAAAAGCGACCTTTAAAACGGTTTCTTTATCGCCCGAGTTATTAATGTAGGCTTGTAGGGCTTTTTGATAGGCTAAAATTTCTTCTTTAATTTGCTTTTGTTTAACCAAGTTGGCATCGCTTGCCTGAATCAAATGGTCTATAACAGTCAGTTCTCCTTCCATGGAGATAGGATCCTCAGGAGGGGATACAAGTAAAGAGGCTAAAGTTAAACTAAACAAAATCATAAATGTACTTTTTGCAATAAAAATACTATAATATTAACGGTTATGACACTTTCTTGCATACATTTCGATGAGGGTTGCTCAGGATGTTCGTTAAATAAGTCACTTGACAATCCCCCCATTATTCAAGAAGCAAATCATTTTTTTAACTCAGAGTTTAATTACACCCTTCCCTTTTTGAAAGGAAACTTGAGTGGCTGGAGAAAACGAGTCAAGTTGGCTGTTCGGGGAACTTGCAAAAAACCTATCATTGGGCTTTTCAAAGAAAGAAGTCATGATGCGCTTGATATCGCTTCCTGTCAGATGCATGACTTAAGAATTAATGAGGCGGTCGCTCGTGTAAAAGAGTGGATTTTGAAAGAGGGTATAGAGCCTTATTCGGAATCGGGATATGGGTTGCTTCGCTATATTCAACTAATGGTAGAAGAAAATACCGGTGAGATTCAGCTAACGCTCGTTTTAAATTCTCAAGACCTTCCTAATTTAGATTCGTTAAAGGGGGGCTGGCATTCTTTATGGGTAAATTTCAATACACTTAAAACAAACACGATTTTTTCGAATGGCTGGCAGAAAGTAGAAGGAAAAGATTGGCTTTATGAAACGATAAATCAAAAAATCTTCCCCTTATCACCTTCTTATTTTTCTCAATCCAATCCCAGGGTCTATGAAAAAGCTGTGCAAGACATTTATGATAATGTAGCGGGAACGCATGCCCTTGAATTTTATGGGGGAGTGGGCACGATTGGCTTAAGTCTAGTAGATAAATTATCTTCACTTGTTATCACTGAAATTAATGAGGAAGCAAAGGAAGGCTTTTTAATTGCTAAAAACCAATTGATGAAGACAGATCAAAAGAAGGTTGAGTTTACCGTTTTAGATGCAAATAAAGGTGCCTCCATTTTGCAAGGAAAGGATCTCGTGATTGTCGATCCGCCTCGAAAAGGTCTTGCACCGCAATTGCTTGTCAACTTGTTTGAAAGTAAAGATTTAAAGACGCTTGTTTATCTAAGCTGCGGCTTTGATTCATTTAAACGAGATAGCCTACTAATTAAAAAGGGTGGGTTTGATCTTGCTTTTGCCAAAAGCTATTTATTCTTTCCTGGCACAAACCATATTGAAACTTTGGCAATTTTTAAAAGATGAAGTTCGTACATACGCCCTATCAGCCAAATGAAACCATAGCCGCCATCGCCACTCCTCCTGGAGAAGGTGGGGTTGCGATTATTCGTATTACAGGGGAAAAGGCTTTTGATGTAGCTAAAAAGGTATTTTCTCGAGACACCAGCACGTTCAAATCCCATACCGCCTATCATGGATATATACTCACTGCTGAAGGTGAACGAGTAGATGAAGTGCTCATGATGTTCATGAAGGGCAAAAAATCTTACGCGGGTGAAAACACCGCTGAAATCTATTGTCATGGCGGCAGCCTTATCGCAAGAAAATTGCTTGATATTGTTTTAAAAGCAGGAGCAAGACAAGCATTGCCTGGAGAATTTACATTCAAAGCTTATATGAATGGAAAGCTTGACTTAAGTCAGGCAGAAGCGGTTCAAGCACTTATCCATGCTAAAAATGAAAAGATGCTCGTATCTGCTGAAAAACAGCTCGAAGGCATGTTGTCAAATGCCATTCTGGCTTCCCAAGAAAGACTTAATCTTATCGCCGCAATTCTCGAAGCCTGGGTTGATTTTCCTGATGAGGGGCTTGAATTTGCTCCAATGGAAAAAGTAATAAGTGATCTTGAAATTGAAATGGCTTTTCTAAAGCAGCTTATTGAAAGCTACAATGAAGGAAAAATCCTTTCAGAAGGTTTGAAGATTGCGTTGATTGGTGCCCCCAATGTAGGTAAATCTTCCTTAATGAATGCGCTTCTTGATAAAGAGCGGGCGATTGTTTCAGATATTGCTGGCACCACACGTGATATCGTTGAAGATCAAGTGCGTTTAAATGGTTTAAATATCGTTCTTACTGATACAGCGGGCATTCGCGAGACAGATGAGATTATTGAAAAAGAAGGAATTAAGCGTTCAATCAAGGCTTTTGAAGAAGCGGATCTTGTGCTTTTAGTGCTTGATTCAACGAGAGAAGTGGCGGAAGAAGATAAAAATCTTCTGAGGCAGTTGTCGAGTAAGAAATCCATTGTCATCCAAAATAAAATCGATATCGGAAAAGAATTGAATGTTGATTTTCCCCATGTTGTATCTGTCTCGGCGTTAAAAAAAATAGGCATTGATCAACTTAAAAAAGCCATTGATGATGTCGTTTGGGCACAAGGTGCACCCTCAAAAGAAGAGCTCATCATTACTCATGTTCGTCACAAGGAAGCGCTCGAAGAAGCCGTCTTTGCTCTGTCAAATGTGATTGATGGCCTTAAAAATGGAGTATCACCGGAGTTCATTACCTTTGATATGCATGCGGCTTTAAAAGCCTTAGGAAAAATTGTCGGCGCTGATATAACAGAAGATGTATTAACCGCGATTTTTAAAACCTTTTGCATTGGAAAATGACCCCTAAAAAAGTCCGAGCGATTTTAGATAAATATATCCCTAATCCTGAGATTCCCTTAAGTCATACAAGTCCTTATACGCTCTTAATAGCCGTTTTACTTTCCGCTCAAACAACCGATGATCGGGTGAATCAAGTCACTCCCGCTCTTTTTAAGAAAGCAAATACCCCCCAGAAAATGGTAAAGCTGACCGTGCCTGAAATTCTCTCTTATATAAGAACCTGTGGTCTTGCTCCTACAAAAGCTAAAAACATCCATCGGTTATCTGAAATTTTAATAGAAAAGTATAAAGGCAAAGTGCCTGAAACCTTTGACGAATTGGAAGAGCTTCCTGGTGTGGGCCATAAAACCGCTTCAGTGGTAATGGTTCAAGCCTTTCATAAACCTGCTTTTCCCGTAGATACTCACGTTTTTCGATCTGCACATCGTTGGGGACTTAGTAAAGGGAAGACTGTAGAAGCGGTAGAAGCAGATCTTAAAAAAATATTCCCAGAGTCATCTTGGTCGAAAGTGTCTTTACAAATGATCTTATTTGCGCGCAAATATTGTCCTGCAAGGCTTCACGATAGTAATACGTGTCCAATGTGTAAATAATAATTTTGAATATTAACACAACGCTTACAATATATTAATTTGAGTTTCCTCTTTTATAACCTTATACTATCTGTAAAATTAATAAGGTTTATTAACAATGCTTCCCTCTATTGAATCAAAAAAATTAGTTGATACTAGCAGTCCCATTCCCTTTTACGACAATGCAAGAATCATGAGAATTGTTGCAAAAGCGCTCTTTGCATTAACGATTGCGACAGTTGCAACAGGAATTACACTCGCTGCTGTTGTTAATCCTTTAGCTGCCATTGTCCTTGTTGGAGCCGCTCTTTTTCTTGCTTCAGGTTTATATTTTCAGATTAAGGATTATTGGAATGATCCTGTCGAAGTTGAAAGGCTTTCTAAACAAGCTCATCAAATGCCATTTAACGAAATTATTGGGCGTTTTGGTTGGTATAGAACCTTTAATACGCTATTGATTAGCCGAGAAACTTTAAATCAAAAATTTTTAAGTCATGTTCGAAAGAGTAAGATGGGAATTAACGAAATCGAGAAAAAATATAAAGAATATAACAATCAATACTCTTTTTACTCGAACAAGCAACTTGAAAATATTTTCACCGAACGATTTAACACACAAACGGTAAAAGACCTCATTAATAAAGAAGGGGGCGTAAAAGGTGTTATAAAGGTATTTGAGCAAGGTCTTTTAGATGCTCAGGCTGTGAAAGAAAAATATCGTTTAGAAGCTGATAAATTAACCTTAGTTCAAGTGGTTGCTGGTTATGGATGGGATATTTTTGATTATTTCGACAATCCTACACGTTTTACAGATGAAATCAAACATCATGTTATCACCTATTCTTTGCTCGCAACGCTTAATAAATATTCTCCTGAATTAGTTAAGAAGGGGATTTTAGATTATCGTACAGAGTTTTTTCAAGACCATTTCATTGCCATGATTAAAACCGCTTCTTTTAGCCAAATCGTGCCTCATGAAGAGTTATTTAAATCTGAGTATGGAATTTTAAAAGCTCCATATTTGCAAAAGTTTCATGAATTAAAAGCGCAGTACCTAGAGATACAAAAATGGGTAAGCCCAGAAACACTAGCTGCGAAAGCTCGTTACGAAGAAAGAAATAACGTTCGAGAATTTATCACTCATAGAAATGTAATTCGAGATGGAAGAACGGTTCAAGAAGAGGTTAGAACACCGAATCCTAATTATTACTCCATCGAGCGCTATAACGCCGAAATTCAAAGAGATGTAACAAGAAGATCGGGTAGAGTTGAAGCTGAAGTAAATCGCCCTTGGCAGCAATTTTTAATGGCTGTGGGTGTTAAAGAAACCTCTAAAAGAGAAAATAATGGATCCAGTATCCAGATCACCATCAACTTATAAAGTACCCTTCTATCAAGAAGCCAAAACCATGCGGGTAGTGGGTACGGCGTTTCTTGCTCTAGCAACGGTTGGAATGATTGCTGCAATCGGAGCCGCAATTGTTATTAATCCTGTCTTTGCTTTAGGAACCATTGGGGCCGTGCTTGCGATCGGACTTGGACTATTTCTTATCAAAAAAGATTATTGGAATGATCCGGCTTTTGTAAAAAAGAGGACCGATGATGCTAGGTTATTATCTTTTCAGGGAATTATCGATGTTTACGGATGGAATAAAACGTTTAATACTTTGCAGTATAAAGAAGGCGAGCTTACTGAAAAATTTTTAGATCATGTTCGTTCGAGCAAAATGTCTCCGAGTGCAGTTGCGAATAATTATACCCGTTTAAACGATAAATATGGGTTTTGCTCCGGTGAAGATTTGAATACTCTTTTTAATGAGCGATTACAAAGAGAGCCTTTAAAAAGTGTAATTAAGACGGGCGCAGATTGGAAAACGATTCTTGATCATGAATGGGTTGATAAATCTATCTTAATTCAAAAGATGATTCAAGAAGGATATACTTTATTAGATTTAAAACAACATGGGTGGGCACCCCTCAAACTTAATGTTATCGATCCTTCGTTTTTTACTTTCGGTGCAAATAATTTACTTCTAACGAAGCCTTTAATCGAAGTGCTTGAAACATTCGGTTTGGAAATCATTTCTAATCAAGTGCTTCCCATTGATGATTACTTTAGAAATAGTTTTGTAGAAATGATTCGGTCACAGCCCCTAAAAAAACTTATACCCTTTCTTCCTTTATTTAACCCTGCACTCGGCTTAATGCCTCTACCACTTGCCAACATTGCTAAGGAATACTGTATCGGAATTGAATTTATGAAACATTTAGAGGAAAGGGCTTTGTGGGATTATGACAAAGTGGCCGAGAAATATGAAAATGCCCTTTATAATCCTTCCGCTCTAGGGAAATTAGAGCGATATGAAAGAAAATTAGATCATTTGAATAAAAAATGTGAATTATCTGAAACCAACTATGAAGAGTATTTGGCC
>JAGVJG010000103.1 GCA_020051235.1 Parachlamydiales bacterium
AGAACATGCAACAGATATTTTACAAATAATGTGGTGATTATGTTGACCTTTCAAAGAATACTTAACGCATTAATAATCATTACAATATGTGGAATATTACTTTCCGCGTTTGGCGTACAAATTTTTGAGGGTGAACGGCCCTGTCCCCTCTGCTTGCTCCAACGACTCGGAATGCTTGGGGTGGCCGCCAGTTTGGCACTAAACCTTCAGTTCGGCATTAGACCCTTTAATTACGGATTAGGCTTGCTGAGCTGTATTTTTGGGGGTTTTGTCGCATTGCGACAAGTCTCTCTTCATGTTTGCCCTCAATTTCCAAAATTCGGCCTTCCGGTCCTTGGAATGAGCCTCTATACATGGTCTTTTACAGTTTTTGTATGTTCCGTATTCGCAATTGCATTACTCTTAATGTTTTATAATCGTAAAGAGGAAGATAATCCTCAACCACTTACTTATTTAGATAAATTCGCGATCGGTTTTTTAATTTTAATAACTGTTGCAAATGTGATAACCACTTTCCTTCAGTGCGGCTTAGGTGTTTGCGAGGATGTCTAGATGTTTATCAAGCGAAGCTTGCCCCCTCTGCTTGTATCGCTAACGAAAGTCTGGGACCAGAGTCCTCATAACGCTTTTACCGATCTGCTTTTTGCATTTGGACGATTTTATCTCTGCTTTCGAGAATCGGACCTTCATGAAAAAGGCCAGAACGGCATTATCCATATTCTAACTTCACAAGACGGTGTCAGCTGGAATCTTGCAAAGGATATTGAAGTTGAAGGGTTAGATCTAAGAGATCCAAAACTTAGCCTTACGCCCGATGGCCGAATTATGCTTAACTGTAGCGCCACTAAACTCAATGCCGAGGGAGATACTCTATATACCGATTCTCTTGTAACATTCGCCGATGAAGATCTTGATTTTACAAAGTTTAATCTTGTTTTAGTTCGAGACGAATGGCTTTGGCAAGTTATATGGCATCAAGGAATTGGATATGGTGTTTCCTATCCTACAAAGAAAGATTCTGAAAGCAAAATTACCCTTTGGGAAACAAAAGATGGCCTAGAATATACCCAGAAACAGATTTTTGAAATCGAAGGCAAACCTAACGAAACCGCCATTCGATTTTTATCTAATTCAAGCATGGTGCTACTAGTCCGTCGAAACGATCCTATAATGCGATCATCAATGGTTGGATTTGCATTGCCTCCTTACGAGAATTTTATCTGGAAGGAAATTGGATATCATATTAGCGGCGCAAATTTCCTTATCTTTCCCGATAATGAAATGTGGGTAGCGGGACGACTGCTTTACCTTTCCCCTTATGCCTACATCACTAAAACGGCGCTCTTAAAGAGCACCCCCGATGGGTTTCACCGCGAACTCATATTGCCCAGCTTTGGCGACACCGGCTATCCAGGTATGATTTTTCACAACGGATTCCTTTGGATCAGCTACTACTCCACCCACGAAAAGAACACTAACATCTATTTAGCTAAAATTTTAATCCCGTAAAAAAAGAGGGTTATCTCTTGTTGATCGACTGAATATTCCTAAGTTTTTTACTCGAGAGTTGTCAGAAAAAAAGCGAAGCTTTTTTCCTGACGAATGTTCTTGTCGGGGCTTCGCCCCCGCGCCCCGGCCCTTTCTGGCCTGCCCAAATCGCCCTGCCTCGCTCGGCTGTATAAACGGACACTATCCTTCGCTCGTTATGACGATTTTTGCGATGCCATAAAGGGCTTCTGGGCGGAGCTAAAGCTCCGCTTTTTCCCCGCCCTTAAAGGGCGGGTTACATTGCGGCAGGTGGCCTGCCGCCCTCGCCGGAGGCGAGTGTATATTCAGCTATGCATAACCGCCCTCCAAGGGCGGGACTTGAGCGCCCTTTTAGGGCGCCACCGAGCCATTTATGGCGTAGCCAAAATTGCGTATGCGAGCGATGGGCGTGCTTTAGCACGTTCGAGCGAGAGCCTCGTTATGCGGTATACGCGATTTGGGCACGTCAGAAATGGCCGGGGCGCGGGGGCAGAGCCCCGACAAGTGTATGGGTCGGAAAATGCGTCAGCATTTTTTGACAACTCTCGAGTAGAAATACAATGCATACTAAGTCGATTAATTAGAATTAACCCTTTGTCTTTTATGGAGATCGGAATTTTGGTGGAAAAGAAGAAGGTGAGCCCGAAGGCTCACCTTAAATAACTAGAGACTATCTAGGGCAGCCGCTTGGTCCGCATGCTGGTTGGGAAGGAGCGGGTGATGGGCAACCTTCTTTACCGCAAGTATGTTTCCAATAGTATTTTGGCACATATTTGCAATGAGTATCGCATACCCATTTTTTGCAAGTTTTAGTGTCATCTACTTCGTAGTACTCGTTTTCATATTTGCAGCAAGTTTCGCAGTAGTATTCTGGAACCATTCTGCATTTTTTAACTTCATAGTACTTAGGTACTTTACGGCAGCAACGTTTTTGCATGGGATGCATTCTTCTACACAACGTTTAGTTTGGTAGTAGCATGGTTCGTAGTGAACGTATAAGCACCAGCAGTCATTTAATGGCTGGTCAGCTGGACAATCAGCTGGGCAACCTTGTTGACCTTGAACTGGGGCGTTTACTGCGTAACCTTGGTCACCGTATCCATAGCTGTCATCTGCAAAAACTTGTGTTAAGAGAAGACAGGCTACAACGGCTCCGATCTTGAATAGTTTGTTCATAATATTCTCCTATATAGGGTAACAGAGTCCATAATCTCTTAATCAAATTTTTGCATTTATTTGACAAGTAAATTTAACTAAAAATTTACATTAGTTTCAGCTTAATTTGTTGATACAGTACACGTTAAATCAACCAAAAAAATTATTAAATTTGTTATATAAATTCAACGATATGGCGATACCCCCCTTTTCTACATGGCAAAACTGCCTAAATTCAGCTTCCCCGATCGATAATGATCAAATATATGCGCTTATTGCATCCGATTTTAATGAACATGAAATTGTCATTAGAAGAGTCTTATTTAAAGTTATTGAAGAAACATATAATCAACCAACAATATATAATTTATTAACCAAATTAATTAGCCACCTTAAACCTATCTTCAACCCCGTTTTAAAATTAACGGCAGAACTTCAGTGGTGGGTTAATAAACTGTATTTTGAGGGAAATCCTCTATTTCAAGAACTTGGACAATTAGGAAGAGCAAATGACGTTGCTGCCTTATATATGGCCGCCCATAATAAGGATGAGTGGACTTTTCATCGTTTACTATTAACGGGTTTAGACGTATCCGCTCCACAGCCCTCGAAATTTAATATTTTAACATGCGCTCTAAAAAATCTTGGTTTTGCTTCTATACAAACGCTTCTAAGATATAGTCCTTATCAAGAAGCGAACTCTATGTGGAATGCTATTCATTTAAAACGCTTCAGTGAAGAAGAGCTTTGCGAGCTAACAAAAAATTTAATAACCGATGAATCGGCTTTAAAGCTTGCCTTAACATTGAACCTAAATTTCTTAGCAGCTGTTATTCATATGAAGCTCACACCAAAAAGAGCTATTTCAGATCCTGCCCCCCTTCTTTCTTATCCCTATTCAACTGATGATTCCACTAAAGCTGTCGCCATACTAGATAATGAACCTTCGTACAGAACTCATATTTATTTACGAAAAATAGTAGCGGCACCGGAGGCGAACTCTTTAATCTCTAGGGCCGCTTTTCAATTCGACTTTGTGTGGTATATGGTGACTGTAGTCGGACACGTTTGGACAATTGAATCAAAACTATATGATCAATCAACGACTTACGACACGGAAGGTTGGAGCAAGCAAGGGTGCATGGGATTTTGGATTAGTTCACTTTCACGCATTTTAAAATACTTCCCGAATGATGAACTGAAGGGTTTTTTAGAGACATTAAAACGCTATTCAATGGAAGATTATAAGCTTCCAACCTTTTCTGAATCGGGACACTACGAACACACTTCCTATTGGCTGTATACGGAACTTTCCTATTATTACTGTGACCGAAGTAGCAGATCCTCCATTCGTCAATATAAGGGAACTTCTATTGACGAGACATTCTTACAAGAGCAAAGAAAAAGAGCTTATGACTCCGCTAAAACTTCTCTTAAAACGAATGCGGTAGTCAAAAGACTTCATCTTACTCATCAACAGTCCTATTCAATGGCTCAACAAAAAACGGGAACTTGCTCACATACTTCGATGGAGGCCATGTTTTTTGCTTATTTAATTAATAATCGTCGAAAAAAAGGCGACTCTCCTCAAAAAGCTCAGGAAGATTCCAAACCTTTATATAAATTTGTCACCGGCGCTTTTCGTTATATGACAGCCCTCGATGTGCTAGAACTTGCAAGAATGTCAAAGATAAATTCTCAAATTTTGTATCACCTGATTTTTCATATAAATAGAAAAATGGAGCAAAAACCCGATCGTCTTAAGTCCTTCACGGACCAAGGCCCCTTATTACAAAAACATTTTGAATTTACAATGAATGCATTAAAGCCTTAGGAAGCTTTGGATCCTGTATTCGATTCAACGTTGCCTTTTGCTTTTCTATATAAATTTTGAATTCTCTTAAATTTATCTTCTGCTTTCTTCCTATCAGCCGTTTTTAAGGCGGCTTTAGTTCGTCCCATTAGATCAGACCGTAATTTCCCTAGCTGATCGATAACGGATTCGATTTCTCGGTTTTTTTTGACTTTATGAAGGACTTGTGCCTCCGTATAGAGACTTTCAACACTTCTTTTTAATTCTGATAGGCCTTCGAACGACATACGCTTCCTTAGTAAAGATAACTTTTATATAATCTCTTAAATGAAATCAACATCTTGGCAAAAAGCATCGAAATGGTATCAGGAAAATGTAGGTGAAGAAGGACACTACTATCATCAACATGTTATACTTCCTAACATCCTTCCTTTATTAGATGAAAAAACAACCTTACTTGATTTAGCTTGTGGACAAGGTGTTTTAGGAAGAAAAACGGAAGTATCAAAATATGTGGGCGTAGACTTGGCGCCTTCTCTTATTCAGTATGCAAAGAAGAATGATAAAAACCGAAATCACCTTTATCAAGTCCAAGATGTTACAAAACCATTTGATCTAAAGGAAAAATTTAATACCGCCACTTGCATCCTCGCTATTCAAAATTTTGATCCCCTTTTACCCTTCATGAAAAATGCACATAAACATCTCGAAGCGGGGGGAAGATTTTTAATCGTGATGAATCACCCTTGTTTTAGAATACCCCGTCAATCTTCATGGGGTGTAGATGAACCCAAAAAAATTCAATACCGACGTTTGGATAGATATCTCAGTCCTCTCACCATTCCAATCAAAACTCATCCCGGTAAGCCGGATGAGACAGAAACGATATCTTTTCATCGCCCGATATCAACCTATGTGAATGTTTTAAATGAAGCGGGATTTGTCGTTGAACAAATGGACGAATGGATATCAAATAAAGAAAGTACGGGTTCAAAAGCAAAAATGGAAAATAGAGCTAGGGAAGAATTCCCCTTATTTCTATTTATAAAAGCGAAAAAAGTTTAATCGCTGTTCGATAGAATTCTTTTTTTAACAACCATTATAGTGATCAACAATCCTGTGATTGCTGCACTAATAATTAATACAGCTTCTCCGTGAGCTTGATGGCTGGCGGTTCGATATACCCCGTAGGCCGTCGCTGTAAATGTCGTTAATATCACTCCCACTAAAAGTGTATCGATGATTGAAGTAGGATTTTCTGTTGAAGCTGTGTTTTTAGTGTCTTGTACTGGAGATACCATAATAGTTAAGAACTATAATCCTTATACTTAATAATATCAAAAATAATTGCCTAAGAATCAAAAGAAGAGTAATAGTTAATTATGGGATTAAATCAAAAACACTGTGTGCCTTGCGAAGGCGGCGTCGCTCCTTTAAAGAAGGGAGAAATTGATTCCTTATTCAAAGAATTAAAACCGGGCTGGAAAGTCGTCGATAACAAGCTTGAAAAAGAATATAAGTTTGATGATTTTTTACAGGCCCTTTCCTTTACTAATTTAATTGGCAAAGTAGCTGAAAATGAAAACCACCATCCGGACATTGAATTAGGATGGGGAAGAGTAAAACTGATTTTATGGACACATGCAGTAAATGGTTTAACTGAAAACGATTTCATTTTAGCTGCTAAAGCAGATGATGAGCTTTCTCATCAATCTCCAGCCTGCTTTTAACTTATGGAATTATGGGGACCTTTTGCTCAAATAGTCACCCTACGTCATCTTCCCGCTACGGGGCGTTTGTATGACACACAGCTAGAACTCATTCCTTATGGAGGCATCTCGATTGAGAATGACCTTATTAAGGAAGTAAAGTCCTATGCAGAATTTACGGGCGCCTATAATAAAAAGGCTGTTCCCTTTCCATCCGTTGTTTTACCTGGATTTATCGACTGTCACACGCATCTTTTTTATTCACGCCATAAAGCCGCTGAATTCACATTATTTCTAAGTGGAAAATCCAGAAAAGAAATTGCTCATTTAGGCGGAGATAAAAAAAGCACTATCAAAGCGATCCACTCCAGCACACAACTCGAATTGATACTAGAAAAAAGACTTAGCCACTTTGTTAAGCAAGGTGTAACGACAATCGAAGTTAAAACCACTTATACGGATGATATCGAAGAAGATTTGTCTCAACTTGAAATTTTAAAAAAAATAAGTACGCATCTAGATCTTATTTCAACATTCCATCTTTTAAAACCTCTTCATCCAGAAAAAATCAAAAGCTTAGAATTGATCCGTGCCTATACCGATCGTCTTGATATTAATTTGGAAGAATACTCTATAGAAGAATACACCGAGGTGCTTGAAAAAGCCTTAAAGCTTGGATTTGAACTTCACGCCCATGCAAATACAGAAGGGACATTAATGGCCGCTTCTGCCAATTTCAAAACCGTTTCGCCTTTAAATACCACGACACAAGAAATATTATTTGCGCTCAAAAATAGACATGTTATGCCTATATTAACCCCCGGCTCTTCTCTCGGCCAGGGTATTCCTTTTTCTTCTGCCCGAGAAATCTTAAATCATGGATTATCGATAGCTATTGCCTCAGACACCAATCCTGACACAAGTCCTATGGGACATTTACTAACTCAAGCCGCGCTTCTTGCGACTTACGAAAAGTTAACCCATGCTGAAACTTTTGCCGGAATTACTTTAAATGCCGCACGCGCTCTCAACTTAAATGATCGCGGCGTCCTTGATAAAGGGAAGATCGCCGATTTTGTCATCTTTCCAACAGAAGATTATAGAGAAATTTTATATCACCAAGGCCAGATGGCCCCGGTGATGACTGTCAAGAAGGGCCTAGTCGCCCATTAATTCGTAACAATATTCAAGAGTTTATTCGGAACAAAAATCACCTTGATCACTTCTTTGCCATTCGTATGAGCTTGAACTTGTGGATTTGCTAAAGCCGCTTTAAGAATGACTTCTTGAGTTTGATCTTTTGGAAGATCAAAACGTCCCCTTACTTTTCCATTGATCTGCACCACATAAGTGATAACGGAATCTTGCAATAAAGATTCATCCACCTTTGGGAAGGGGGCGTAATTGAGGTCATCTTTTTGATGGATGTGGGCCCAAAGCTCTTCCGCCAAATGAGGAGCAAAAGGCTGGAGGCAATGAAGAAGGGCTGTTATAGCCGATTTAGGATACGTTTCGAGTCTTGAAAAGTCATTCATGAACTCCATCATCTTCGCAATCGCGGTGTTGAACTGGAGATTATTTATATCATCCGTCACGCCCTTCACTAAACGATGAGCAAGCTTACTTGCTTCAGGAGTATCCCCTTCCACAACTTTTTCAGAAGTGGCAAGATCAAACACTCGATTTAAGAAACGTCTTTGACCCGCGATTGCATCGGTGTTCCAAAGTTTTTCTTTCTCGAGAGGCCCCATAAACATTTCGTATAATCGAAGCGCATCCGCACCATACTCTTCTAAACAATCGTCTGGAGGAACACCATTGAGCTTCGATTTGGACATCTTTTCAATCTGCGATTTTAAAGGTGTTCCATTACGATCAAAGTATTTCCCTTCTTTCTCAGTTACTTCTTCCGCAGGAACATAGCTATTATCCGTTGATTTTTGATAAGAGCGTGCGACAACAAGACCTTGGTTTCTCAGCGTACTGAAAGGCTCTGAAGTGGAAACAATGCCACAATCAAAAAGTACTTTATGCCAGAAACGGGCGTAAAGAAGGTGAAGAACGGCGTGCTCAACGCCTCCCACATACATATCAACCGGAAGCCAGTAATTTTCAGCTTCTTTACTAAACGCCTCTTTTTGATTCAGCGGATCGGCAAATCGCAAATAGTACCAGCAAGAACCGGCCCATTGAGGCATCGTATTGGTTTCTCGTAATGCTTTCTTGCCCGTTTTTGGATCTACAACTTCAACCCAAGCAGGAACCTTTGATAAAGGGCTCTTACCGTCTCCGGCCGGTTTAAAATCGCTAATTTCAGGTGGGGTAAGTGGAAGTTCATCAAGCTCAAGCACTCTTTTAGTTCCATCCTCTAAATGCAAAATAGGGAACGGCTCGCCCCAATATCTTTGTCTAGAAAAGAGCCAATCGCGAAGCTTGTATTGAATCGCTCGTTTACCAACATTTTTCTTCTCAAGGTCGTCAATAATCGCCTTTTTAGCTTCTTCAAACTTTAATCCGTTTAAAAGATCACTGTTGATTGACTTACCGTCTTCATCATAAACGGGAACAATCGGCAGCTGATGCTTTTCAGCAAATTCTTGATCCCTTTCATCATGAGCAGGGACGGCCATAATAGCGCCTGTTCCATAGCCGAGAAGAACGTAGTCGGCAATCCAAATAGGGATTTTCTTTTGATTGACGGGATTGATCGCATAAGCGCCGGTAAATACACCGCTCTTATCTTTATTCAAATCGGTACGATCAAGATCGCTCTTCATCGCGGCTTGTTTTTGATAAGCCTGTACAGCGTCTTTATTTTTAGAAATTTTTGAGACTAAGGAATGTTCAGGAGCAAGCACCATAAAAGTCGCTCCAAATAAGGTATCGGGTCTTGTAGTGAATACGCTCAACGGTTCATCAGTGCCTTCAACTGTAAAGTCGACATAAGCGCCTTCGCTTTTACCGATCCAATTAATCTGAAGCTTTTTTAAACTCTCAGGCCAGTCAATCAAATCCAAATCTTGGATTAAACGATCGGCATAAGCGGTAATCTTCAAAATCCATTGTTTCAAAGGACGTCTTTCAACGGGATAGCCCCCTTCTTTGGACTTTCCATTCTCCACTTCTTCATTGGCAAGAACGGTCCCTAAGGTGGGGCAGTAGTTCACCATCATTTCCGCTTCATAAGCGAGCCCTTTTTCGTAGAGCTTAGTGAAAATCCATTGGGTCCATTTGTAGTAGGAAGGATCGCTCGTTGCAAATTCGCGTTCCCAGTCATAGCTAAATCCAAGGGCTTTTAACTGCTTGCGGTAAGTATCAATATTTTTTTGAGTCGTGATGGAGGGATGGGTCCCGGTACGGATCGCATATTGTTCAGCAGGAAGGCCAAAACTATCCCAACCCATAGGGTGAAGGACGTTAAAACCCATTTTTCTCTTAAATCGGGCTAAAATGTCGGTAGCGGTATATCCCGTAACATGGCCCACATGAAGCCCGGAGCCACTTGGATAAGGAAACATATCTAGAACGTAGTATTTAGGCTTTGATTTATCGATAGTGGCTTTAAAAGTTTTTTTATCATCCCAATGCTTTTGCCACTTTTTTTCTATGGCTTGATGGTCGTATTTCATGTGTAAATCCTAAGATATGCTTGTTTATTGTATAGAATGTGATAATATTTTTAGAGTGAAACAAGATAAACTATTCGTAAACGTTTTACGTACAGTAGAAACGTTTGTCCTGGGGAAATCATATCACCCCATGACTAAAGCCCAAATTCAAGAAAAGCTTAAACTGCCCAAGCAGCATGGCCCCCTTCTTCAAACCATTTTAAAGAAACTGGTTTCTGATTCGACTCTCAAAATAAAAGAGGGACGATACCATACGACAAAGAAAAGTGAAAACGCTGTTGAAGGCATTATTCGTGTCCACCCTAGAGGGTTTGGCTTTGTTATAATTACCGGCCAAGAAGATGTCTTTATCCCGAAGCAATTCATGCAAGGGGCGGCAGATGGTGATACCGTTGAAATTGAAATCGACCCGCGTCCCTCTGATAAAGGCCCGGAAGGCAAAATCGTCAACATCGTCAAACGAGGCCGCCGTTTTTTAACGGGAACGCTAAATTCAAAATTAAAGAATGATCATTACACCGCCTACTCCCCTCTTTTAGGAAAAGAAAAACGCATCATCATTACAAAAGCGCCATTCCCCCTTAAAATAGGCGATCGTTTAGTAATGGAAATTCTCGATTGGGAAGAAGATGAAGTCATTTGCCAAGTTAAAGAAAAATTGGGAACTATTTACGATCCTTCTATCGACAATCTAGCGGCTATTAAAGAATTTGATATTCGCTCGGAATTTTCCGAAGAAGCCATTAATGAAGCAAAAGCGCATGGAAAAACCGTAAAATCCTCTCCAAATCGTGAAGATTTTACCGAGGTTGAAACGTTTACCATCGATCCTGATACAGCAAAAGATTTCGACGATGCCCTTTCTTTAAGTGTCGATGATAAAGGTTTTCATTTGAGCGTCCATATTGCCGATGTATCGCACTATGTAACGCCCGATTCTGCGCTTGATAAAGAAGCTTTACTCCGCTGTAACTCGACCTATTTCCCTGGCTTTGTTACGCCAATGCTTCCTTCCGATTTATCGGATAATCTTTGCAGTTTAAAAGAAAAAGTCAGACGTCTTTGCGTTTCCGTTCTTGTGGATATCGATAACGAAGGAAATGTTGTTCATTATCGAATTGTAAAATCCATCATCAAAAGTCAAAAGCGCTTCACTTACCGAGAAGCGCTTGAAGTAATCGAAGGTCGCAAGAAAAGTAAACATAGAGACACGCTTTTAAACATGGTTAAATTAACCAAGTTGTTAAAGAGAAAGCGATTTGAGCGTGGATCAGTGGAGTTTTCTCTTCCTGAAGTGACTTTAAAAATTGACCCGAATGGAATTCCTACTCATACCGATACCGTTTATTACGATATCACTCACCAGCTAGTAGAAGAATTCATGTTGAAAGCGAATGAGCTCGTTGCTCTTCACTTAAGCAATCAGGGTAAAAACTTAACTTATCGTATCCACGACACTCCGTCTGAAGATAACTTACGTGATTTTGCTCTAATGGCCGATGCTTTTGGATTTAAACTCCCCATGAAGCCAAGTCAAAGAGATATCCAAAAGTTATTTGAAGAAGCGGAAGCGACTTCTATCGGCCCTTATCTCGCTACCCACTACATCCGCCGCATGAAAATGGCTCAATATTCTCCCCAGAATATCGGTCACTACGGACTTTCCCTTACTCACTACTGCCACTTTACAAGCCCTATCCGCCGTTATGTGGACCTTGTTGCCCACCGACTCCTCTTTGGTCACAACGACAACCTCACGCACCTTGATATGATTTCAAGCCAAGCGTCCGAGAAAGAACGTATTTCAGCTAAAGCCGAAATGAGCGTCCTTACCCTCAAAAAGCTTCGCTTTGCAAGTGATAAGAAAAAGGAAAATGCGAG
>JAGVJG010000110.1 GCA_020051235.1 Parachlamydiales bacterium
ATTGGAGAGATCATAGGAGGGAGTCAACGTGAGGAGCGGTTGGAGCTTTTAGAAACCAAATTAAAAGAGGGGGGATTGCCTCCGGAAGATTATTGGTGGTACTTAGAGTTACGTCGCTATGGATCTGTCCCGCATGCTGGCTTTGGAGCGGGATTTGAGCGCCTCGTTCAGTTTACCACAGGGATGGAAAATATTCGGGATGTAATTCCTTTCCCTCGCTATCCGGGTAAGGCGGATTTCTAAGCATTTGCGGGATGGGGGTCAGGCCGGATCCCCATCCCGCAAATGATTTGCTTAGGCTGTCACCAGTAGAGCCTTTCTAAATTGCAGCTGTTCCACATAACGTCTTGCTTGCTGAGTCGTGGCTTGAGTAATGCGTTGCTCAGCTTCTGCAAGAGCATGTGTCATGCACCGGTGACGCATCTTTAAAAGACGATTAATTTGATCAATATTGAGTAATGTTATCCCCGCAAGCTGCCCGATCTTTGGCTCTACATTGCGTGGAACACACAAATCGATCACGAGCTTCTGACTAGTCAACTGTTGATCGATGTTTTCTCGCCTAATCAGGTAATCTGGCGACTTTGTTCCGACAATGATCCAATCATAGCAAGACCAGTTTTTAAGATCATCCCAAGCTAAATAATGGACGTCATAACCTTTAGCTAAAGTGCGGCCATGTTTATCCGATCGATTACACAAGGTGAGATGGGCAAAATTCTTGGTCTTTAGAAATTTTAGAATTTTTTGATTGATTTCAGAGGCTCCTACAAATAAGACGCGCGTTTGCTCGCAATGAGGAAATAGCTGCTTGCCGGTTTGTAAAATCGCGTGTTCTAAATTGGGCATCCCACGACCCAATTGCAGCTCAGAACGTATCCTCTTGGCAATGCCTAATGCCTTTTGAAAAAGAAAGTGTAGATCTTTAGGAAGTGAATGAAATTCGGTGGCGCCTTCATAAGCGGTTTTGACTTGTCCCTGAATTTCTGTTTCAGCAATGATGGCGCTATCCAAGCCAGACGTCACACGTGTCAAATGAGAAAAGCAATCTGTTCCAAAATAAGAATACAGCTTATGATCGAACTCCTCTTCGACATCCTCCCGTAAGATGCTTAAAAGATAACTATGGGTTGCAGCTAAATCATCCGAGCTAAAATAAACTTCTGTGCGATTACAAGTGGAAAGTAAGATAAAATGGTGGTCCCCGTGCACAGCTTGAAAAGGACCAAAACGCTTCTGGCACGCTTTTGCTAACCGCTCACGCAGTTTTAAATCAGCTAATTTGTGATTGATACCGACTATCCCTACGCGCATGATGTGTCAATCCTTCCTTGATGCATTCTAAGAGGGTGTTCACAAATCATCCGATCGAGGTGTGAGAACACCCTCTAAGTCGGAAAAATTGCTTTGACATTGTTATAGAAAATTTGTCAATTATTGCCAATTATACTTTTAAGTTGACTCACCAAATCGACCAAAATTTTCACTTGACTTCCTTTTTTTACTTATCTTTGTTTCAATCGAAATAAATAATAAAGTTAAAATTTTATTTATAAATAAAATTAAATTTTTAATTTTATAAATAATTAAAATATTTAGTTTAGTTGACTTTGAATAATAAAATTGTGTATATTTAATCGTTTTAAATTATACATGGTTTGTTTATGTTAAATATTAATGGTTTTTTTAATTCTTGTAATCTTTATCTGAATGATGGATTACCTGGTAAAGAAAATGATAGTTCATTATCTAATGTTAGTGAAGATTATACTAGTATTCCATCTCGGATAAAGTGTGTAGTCGATAATTCATTAAATAATTCAGATGATTTTTTAAAAACAGAAACAAATACAGAAAGAAATATTGTTGAAGTTTTTTCTTTAAAGAGGAGGCTATTAGTCCCACAAAAAAGAGAAATTAATTCTCTAACAGAGCCCTTATCTAAGCGTAGGCAGTTACTACGAGAGGAGGAGGAATCAATAGAGTTAAAATCCGTTGAAAGTGTGGCGGAGACGACTGCTTCTATTTTTGATAAAACTGAAGCGGAGCAGAGTCGTTTCTTTACCAATCAAGAGCCTAAGGAATGGTTTTCGGTGTATCGTGATGGTGAGCAGAAGATCCAATTTGCCTTGCCTTTTGATTTACAGGATGACCAATGTTTGATTTATGTCATTAAAAATGAGGTCAAGAAGTGTTTGTTGATTGGAGAGACAGGGGGGGTACGTGGACGTTTTGCTAAATACACGTCATGGATTAATCAAAAGGGAAGTGAAGATCGAGTGAAAAGTATAAGAAAAAAAGCTTTTTTAACGGATATCAAAGAGCATCCCGAGCATTTTAAGGTAGGCATTTTATATGTTTTACGTCCTCAGGAGGATCCCAAGCGTTTTGAGAAAGCTTTTATTAAATATCAAGGGCAAGTATGGGATTTATATAACGATAATGGGGGAGGGGGCGGAGGACGTCCGCACAGAGACGACGATTTGGTTTATGCGGTGCCTAAGCCAGGAACAGCCCCTTATACACCGGAGAAGTATTATCGTTATAAAAGAGAAGGAGTCAATATCCGTCCACAATTTTCACCCGGTTTTAAAGATAGAGTACGAAAATCAAAGAGGAGGCGGAGACGGAGTTTTAGCTTTCCTTATGTGATTAGAAAACTGGATACTTCAAGTTGCTATGTTGGAGTGACAAACGACCCTGAAAGGCGTGCCCTTGAACATGCTTATGAAGCGGAATACAAGGATCCTTTGAATGAGAAATATGATCCGACTCATGGAGGAGGATATATTCATCCTGCTCTTGCAGAAGATCCTGAAACATTTGCAATAGGTTTATTACCGGTTCAGGTCGCTGAAGATATTGAACCGGAACGCCTTTCTGACTTTGTTTTATTGCAAGGGCGAGCAGAAGTAGAAAGATATACGATCCGATTGAAAGAATCTCTTGTGACGCAACAAGGCTTTAATTGCAATGGAGGAGGGGGAGGTCCGTGTGCCCATGTCTCATGAAAAGCCCTAAATCGATGTCATAGTCAATTCCATCCATCTTACCAGCCTATTTTCGGCATCATTTTTTCATGAGAGAGGGGTTTGCATCCTTTGGATTTGTGTTTTTCCATTGCGTGGTCAAATGCTTCAATATCTTCTTGCATTTCTAAAGCTTCAAGCTTGTCTAAGATTAATTGAGTGGCTAATTTAAGAGACTGTCTACGGATTTCTAACTGCTTCGGGAAACTCAAAATTTAAACGACTAGGGGGTTGATGTTGTCTTATCAATTTCTCCTTTTATCTTTAACATTAACATGTTTTTAACATTGTGTAGTAAAGTAGTAATTTTTACCTAACTGAGTAGTTACACTTTTATGGATTTTTAACCATTAGAATCCCTGATAAATTGCTAGAGAGACTGGATTAACAATTCCAATTTTGCTATGCTTTCTTTACTCATTAACACAAGTGACTGAAGTTTATGGCGAAACAATACGACGAAAGCACCGTCAAGACATTAGATGCCCTCGCTCACATTCGTTTGCGCTCAGGGATGTATATTGGCCGTCTCGGTGATGGTTCCAATCCGGACGATGGCATTTATATCATGCTCAAAGAAGTTGTGGACAATAGTGTCGATGAATTCATTATGAAGCATGGCAAAAAGATTATGGTCCAAGTCGATGACTCCCAAGGTTGTGTGTCTGTGCGCGATTTTGGGCGGGGGATTCCCTTGGGCAAGGTCATTGAATGTGTGAGTCAAATTAATACAGGTGCGAAGTACAATGACGATGTCTTTCAATTTTCTGTCGGATTAAATGGGGTCGGAACCAAAGCTGTGAATGCGTTGTCTAGTTATTTTATTGTGCGCAGTTACCGCGAAGGGGAATTTGTCGAAGCGCGCTTTAGCCAAGGGCATTTAAAAGAAGAGAAAAAAGGGAAGACCAAAGAGCCCAATGGGACTTATGTCGAGTTTATTCCCGATACAGAAATTTTTAAAAAATTTCGCTTTGAAAAAGAGTACGTCCTGAAGCGTATGTGGCATTATGCCTACTTAAATGCAGGCTTAGTATTAGAGTTTAATGGGGAAAAAATTCAATCCAACAATGGCCTCCTTGATCTTTTGAATGCGGAAGTGACAGAAGATCGGCTCTACGAACCGCTGCACTACCGAGGAAAACAACTTGAATTTGCTTTTTTACACACCCATAGTTATGGGGAAAGTTATTTTTCTTTTGTTAATGGTCAATATACTTCAGATGGAGGGGCTCATCTTTCAGCCTTTCGCGAAGGGATCTTAAAAGGGGTTAATGAGTTTTTTAAGAAGAATTTTCAAGGTGTCGACATCCGAGAAGGTGTAGTGGGCACCGTCTTAGTAAAAGTCAAAGATCCTATTTTTGAGTCGCAGACCAAAAATAAACTGGGGAATAGTGAATTGCGCGGTCCTGTCGTGCAAGAGGTCAAAGAAGCCGTTGTCACTCTATTGCATCAATATCCAGACACCGCTAACCGCTTGCTTGAACGCATTGTGTTTAATGAAAAATTGCGTCGTGAGCTCGCCGCTGTTAAAAAAGAAGCGAAAGAAAAACAGAAAAAAATTTCATTCAAAATCCCCAAGCTTCGCGACTGCAAATACCATAGCCAAGATCCCTCCC
>JAGVJG010000118.1 GCA_020051235.1 Parachlamydiales bacterium
AATACGTCTTTCTGAGATATTGAATTTAGCTGGATCGGATAAATCTCGAATGGATTCAACTACGGCATCATAATTTTTTAAAGGCTCGCCCATTCCCATATAAACGATATGGCAGACTCGTTCGCCTTTATCTTTTAACCAATTATTGATTTGAGCCACTTGCTCGATGATCTCATCGGCAGTTAAATTGCGGAAAAACCCTTTTTTCCCGGAGGCACAAAAAGCACATCGTGCGGGGCATCCAATTTGAGAAGAAACGCAAACGGTTCTGCGCGTTCCTGAACAAATTAAAACCGATTCAACAAGTGCTCCATCGGCCATTTTCCATAGAAACTTGTATGTTTCATTGTCGTTTGAGTCTTGCATCGACACTTGCTGTAAAGTCGAGAGCGTAAAAGCTTGTTTTAGCTCTTCTCTAACAGGCAAAGAAATATTTGACATCTGATCGAAGTCAAGCACTGCTTTTTGATAGACCCATTCAAAAATTTGTTTTGCGTGAAAAGCTTTATGGCCTTTTGATTCAAACCATTTTTTTAAATCTTCTAGTTTTAGGGAGAAAAATGAGTCCATAGTGTGAGTATAATATCATATATTGAGAATTTTAGATAGTTATTACCACCCACACTAATCCCCGTGCCCGTGCCCCCTCAAACTTTGGAAGTACCGTAGCTTCGAAGAAGCTTCCCCGTGCCCGTGCCCGCGTGCGTGCCCGTGCCCGATTCCCGTCAAACTTTGGAAGTACCGCTTCATAAATTTTTGATTCAACGCTTACAGGTGGAGACCAAGGTTTAGCGGGAATCGGGCACGGGCACGCACGCGGGCACGGGCACGGGGAGCTTCTTCGAAGCTATCCCGCTTTTCCTAAAAAGGCAACGCGGACAGATCTGAACCAGAGTTTGAGATAGCGCGTAACGTCGCTTTGCTTGCCGAGCCAGGTAAACACGGCCCAAAGACCAAAATAGCGATTAATAATAGACATGGTTTCAAAAAAATGCGTTACAACCATATTTCGAGTAACACTACGAATATCGTAATCAGTTATTACTCTCGTCGTCGACTGAAAAGAGAGTGTCCCATTTAACATGAAACGACAAAATAGATCGTAGCCACCCCTCAAACTTAAATTTGAATCTAGCTTTCCCAATATTTTAAAAACTTCATTTTTAAAAAAACAGGCCTGGATGGAAGTGGGTTGCTTTCCTGACTTCAAAAGATCTAGCGTTAGCGGTCTATAAAGGATTTTAACATCGGTTTTTCCGGTATTTAATAAAGACCCCCCATAGACTAAATGAGGCTCGTTATTCTGAAGAGCTAAATTCATCATCCATCGCACGGACTGATTACTAATAAAAAAATCTCCCGGAAAAAGAAAATTAATATATACCCCTTCGGCATGGCTGATACCGTGATTTAACATTTCGTATCTTGAATACTCGGAAACTGAATAGATCTTAATTCTCTTATCTTTAAAGCTTTTTACAATTTCTATGGTTCGGTCAATGGAGCCCGAGTCTATTAGAATTATTTCTAAATTAGGATAATCTTGATTTACAACGTTTTCCATCGTGATCGTAATTAAGGCCGAGGCATTGAGGGTGGGAATGATTACCGTTACTTTAGGGTATTCTTCTTCTTTAAATTGCACTTCTTCCTGAAGAAGGCTAGCAAAAGAGGATCGAGCCGGCTTCTGTTTCATTATAAGTGGATGCTGCCAACTTCAGGGCTTTATTGCAATTTCCCCATATTTTCTGGTAACCTACTACCAAATTCCCTAGGTATAGACATGAATTTTCAACAGATGCAGCAACAGTTAATCTCATTTTGGGAAAAACAAGGGTGCGCCATTCATCAAGGTTATGATCTTGAAGTTGGAGCCGGAACCTTTAACCCCGCGACATTCCTTCGTTGCTTAGGGCCAGAGCCTTATTCCGCAGCATATGTTGAGCCTTCCCGAAGACCTACCGATGGAAGATACGGTTTAAATCCCATTCGCTATCAGCATTACTTTCAATTCCAAGTGATGCTTAAGCCTTCGCCGTTAAATGTACAAGATCTTTGCCTTCAATCACTTGAAGCCATCGGATTTAAACTTAACGAACATGATATACGATTTGTTCATGATGACTGGGAATCTCCTACCTTAGGGGCTTGGGGATTAGGCTGGGAAGTTTGGATGGATGGGATGGAAGTCGTTCAATTCACTTATTTCCAAAGTTGCGGGGGTCAAGAATTAAAACCGGTCACGGGAGAAATTACCTACGGTCTTGAAAGACTCGCTACCTATCTTCAAAAAGTGGACGGATTTCCGGAATTAAAATATTCCGACACGCTTACTTACGGTGATATCTATTTAGAAAACGAAATCGAGTTTAGCCACTATAATTTTGAAGAAGCAAATGTCGAAATGTGGCATCGCCATTTTGAAGACTACGAGAAAGAAGCAAATAAGCTATTAACCAAAAATCTTCCTGTTCCTGCCTACGACTTCGTCATGAAAGCGTCCCACGCTTTTAATATGCTTGATGCAAGAGGAGCCATATCCGTTACTGAAAGAACAGGATATATTGGCCGCATCCGAGATTTAGCAAGAAAAGTGGCGGAAGGCTATGTCAAAAAAAGAGAAGAACTTGGCTTTCCTCTTCTAAAAAACAAAGTTAAAAAAGAAGAAAAACCACTCCCGGCACTTGTGAATGATGTTCGAGCCACGGGTGATTTCTTATTGGAAATTGGATCAGAAGAGCTTCCCGCCACCTTCGTTCCAATCGGTCTTACGCAATTAGAAAAGGCTTTTAAATCACTTTTTGATGAGAACAACTTAACTTATAAATCGTTAAAGACTTTTGGTACGCCTAGACGGTTATCCGTCCTTGTAGAAGAACTCAAGATGGCTCGTGAAGCTGAAAAAATTGAAAGAAGAGGCCCTCAAGTTGAAGTGGCATTTGATGCTAATGGAAATCCAACCCCTCAAGGAAAAGGATTTATAGAATCAAACGGATTTACGGCCGTCAACCTTAAAGATATAAGCTCCATAAAAGGGTTAAAAATTGTTAAGGTCAAAGATAAAGATCATTTATTCGTAGAAAAAGAGCGTCCCTCTGAATCGGCAGCAACGATTATACAAGCTGCCCTTCCGAAACTAATTTTAGGTCTTGATTTCCCTAAAAAAATGCGCTGGTCGGATCTTGACATTACTTATGCAAGACCGCTGAGATGGCTCGTGGCTCTCTTAAATGAAAATATCATTCCTTTCCGATTGGGAGATCTCACCAGTGATCGTTTAACGGCAGGTCATAGACAACTTAAAAATGAGACTAAAGCCATAGCCAAAGCGGGCGATTATCTTGAGGTTTTACGAAGCCTAAAAGTGATGGCTGATCCTGAAGAACGAAAAGCATCCATCGTTAAGCAACTGAAAGAAATTGAAACTCATGAAAATGGCGTTGCAATCGCACAAGAAAAAGTCATCCCTCAAGTTCTTCATTTAACTGAATGGCCGATGTTGACAGTGGCTTCATTTGACGAGAACTTCTTAAAAGCCCCTAAAGAAGTCATGATTTCAGAAATGGTGGAACACCAAAAGTATTTCCCGCTTGAAACAAAAGAAGGAAAACTTAAAAACCGTTTTGTAATCACTGCAAATAACACGCCTTCTGATGAAATAAGACGCGGAAACCAAAAAGTCATTTCCGCTCGTTTAAAGGACGGAGTTTTCCTTTTTGAACAAGATTTGAAAACACCTCTTGATCAGTTCAACAGCAAACTCAAAAACGTTATTTTCCAAAAAGAGCTCGGCTCTGTTTTTGATAAAGTGATGAGAATTGAAAAAGTTGCTCTTGAATTACAAAAGGACCTGCATTTATCCACTCCTGAAAAAGTGAAAAAAGCTGCTCTTTATTCTAAAGCTGATCTTTCGTCTTTAATGGTCTATGAATTTCCTGAACTTCAGGGAATCATGGGACGCATTTATGCGGAGAAAGCGGGATTTGATAGCGAAGTCGCAACGGCCATCGAAGAACACTGGATGCCAAAGGGCGAAACAGCTCCCTTACCTCATTCCCCTACCGGAATTATCGTAAGCCTTGCAGAGAAGTTTGATAATTTAAATAGCTGCTATCGAGTAGGGCTCATCCCCACCTCTTCAAGTGATCCTTATGCTTTACGCCGTCAAGTGTTGGGAATAATTCGCATTCTTATTCAGAATAAAATTCATCTCGACCTTAAAAAGTATGTTCAAAGCCCTGAAGCTCTTCAGTTCATAACTCAAAGGGTCAAAACCGTTTTCTTAGATTATGGTTTTGAGAAAGATGAAATTGAAGCATCTTTGAGCCATGGCATTGAAGATATCTATGATACTTATTTAAGAGTAAAAGCATTGAATGAGTTTAGAAAAACGCGATCTGAATTTGCTCAACTTTCTGAAGTCTTTAAACGCGCTCGGGGTCAATTAGATGGCCAAAAAACCGGATCTATTACGCCCGCACTATTTAAAGAACCTGCTGAAAAATCCCTTTTTGAAAAACTATCCAAAGTGAAAGTAGAATTCAAAAAGTCGATTGCAGATAAGAACTATCCACATGCTTATGAAGAGATCGCTATACTTCAACAGCCTCTCAATACACTTTTCAGTGAAGTTAAGATTCTCGATGAAAATCAAGAGATTAGAAACAATCGGCTCTCTCTTCTCAATGAGATATTCTCGCTCTTCGGCGAGTTAATCGATTTCAGTAAAATTCGTTAGATAAAAAAAGGACGAGCCGATCGGCTCGTCCTTAGATCAATTAGTTAGTTGAATCAATTGTTAAAACAAATGTTTGCGATGTAGATCCGCAACTATCTGTCGCAGTTACAGTAACTGTATTAGGCCCTAAATCCGCAGCTGATGTTGAGGTAATAATACCTGTCACAGGATCAATGCTAACAAACTCAGGCAATCCTACTGCAGAGAATGTTAATGGCAATGGAGAGCTGAAGAAAGGCGATACGTTATATGTTCCACCATTGTCAATGATCGTTTCATCCGGGATTGGAATGGAAACAGGTCCACCTACACAAACCCCTCTTTGTTCAGCAATCGCGAGGACTTCCGGCAAATAAACGGCTGGCGTTTGTACCCAAGCTTGGATATCGCAAGGAGACCATAGGGGTGGGCAGCATTCGGGACGAACGTTGCATCCGCAACCATCGAAGAGGTATGAGAATTCGATACCCGCGGAGGTTGATCGTGGAAGGTGGTATTTACCGGCTGTATAACCCGCCCAAAGACCCACTGTCCAGTTACGATCTCTATGCCATGCAAACTTAATTCCATAGTAGTTGTATGGGCGTCTGAATTCCGCTTTCAAATTAAGATCGATGCATTCTTGTAAACGTAAAGTATAGGAAACCGATCCCCCAATACCGCGTACAATCTTGTCGTTATGATATTTTCTACGATACTTTACATGATCATATCCGACGTCGAATTGGAAAAGATCTTCACAAAAAGGGGTAAGAACCGCACCGGCAGAAATGCTATAAGCATTCGAACCTGCAATTCTTCTTTCAAATAAAACATCCTCACATCTTTTAGAACTTAAAGTACGAGATCCAGCGTACGAATAGAACCCTTTAAGATCGGCCGCTTTAATGATATTGCAATCGATAAGCTGTTGGTAATGAAGACCAATTGCGCCTTGATTTACCCAATTATGCGTTTTGCCGGTTGCAAAATCATAAGTTAATCTCTGGGTTAAATATTCAGCGGAAGCTTTAATTCTACCAAATTCAAACTGTGTACCTGCAGTTAAGTTCGCACGAGCGTTTCTTAATCCGGCTTCACCTAAAAACGATACGGCTGTCGAATCACTTATATTAGGTGTTAAAACGACTCTACCTATCGGCATAAGCCATGCATTTCTTTTATGAATGTCATCTTCGCATTGCGCAGTTAATATCGCAAATGCAGCGACGAAGAGACCGAAAAATCGGATCATTGTGCTACCTCTAAAAATCGTGGTTTGAGTATGGATATTAGTAGAAGGTGAATTATGAATAAATATTTTTTTGTTTCTTTATTTTGTGTGTGTAATTTATGCGCTTTATTACCACCACTTTACGAATCATTACATCAAATACAAACTGTAATTAATGACCCGGAACTAGCAAATAAGTTCCAATCAGGAGAATTAATTATATCAATTGAAAGAACTGATGATGGTTATTTAATTAAAACAAACAAATCCACTCTTATTGCAAAAGTAGAATCTGTTCCTCAAGTAACTCCCGGTCCCGGTCATTACCGCGTTGTTTTTGGAGAAACCGCCACTAAATAATCACGCGCACAAAGCAAGTTTTTCCAAACGTACAACACATCAAGATGATTCGAGCAAGCGGCGACACTATAAAAGCCGCTTCCTTTTTTTGGGTCTATTGGATGAAAATTTTTATCCACTAGGGCTTGAACGGGCTTTTTGTTTATGGGACCTATAAAAACTTGCAAAGCGATATTTGCAGGTCCATTGCAGATGTAACACGACCTACGAAAAGCTACTGTGAATAACTGAGGAATTACATGAATAATAGGGGCTGTCATCTATTTCTCCATAATTTTTTTGGCCGCTTCAATTCCGGATGTAACGGCATATTCAATGCTGGGCATATAAGTATAGCTACCGGCTACAATTCCTTTTGAATACTGAATAGGATAAGTAACAGGATGAGCATTATTAATGGTAAAGCTTTTTAAATAGTGCCACGACTCCACTTGTTGTCCAAATAAACGAAGAAGATTTTGTCTAATTAAACCCTCAGTTACAGGCTCCATCAAAATATTAACCGACATTAAATGCATGCCTTTTGGAGCATAAGAAGGCTCAATTAAAGATAGAGGCGCAAGATGGTTGATAAGGCCTTCTTCTCCATTTAACATTAAATAAGGCTCATTTAAAGGAACCCTTTTCATACTATAGTAATAAGTGGTCATCACGCGTCCATTAGAAGGTGATGGCTCTTTTAAAAGTTTGGCTGCGGTCCATGGATCAGTTGCAATAATGGTGTTAGGCAAAATATCACTTACTTCTGTTTGATAACGAATGTTCTTCACCTGAGACGCAAGGCTTAAAGCAATTGAACCCATACCATTTTCGGGAAGAGCAGCCTTTCCTTTGGCAAACATCTTCAAAGTAAAAGGAATGAGATCCGCGGGCCCCGATAGATTAGGATCAATCAAAACACCCCGAAAAAAAGGTTTTATTACCCATTCGGTCAACAATCGACTAAACCCAAGTGCTTCAATTGTTTCTTTAGCATTTTCTTTCAAAGGACAATTAAGAATAGCTTTCAGCAAGACAGCATAGTCACTCAGTGTCATCAAGTGCCTTGCATTCACCCATTCATTTCTTTTGAAAACAAAAGCACCTCGGTTAAACGTCCGCATAGGATTTTTAATGAACTTGGAAGCAGTAGGATATCCCGATAAATATACTTGAAATCCGTGATCTAGTTTAAATCCTTCAAACTCATCCGTCTTTACTTGCCCTCCGGGTCTATCGCTTTTTTCAAGCACTTCAACTTCAACTCCCTTTTTCTGGAGTTCGATAGCGGCAACGAGCCCACTTAAACCTGCACCAACAATTGTGACTTTTGACATCATTCCCCTTAAAGGCAGACTGTTGATGATGAAGAATGCAGAATTTTTTATGAAGTACAAATTACTTGGAAAATGCGAATGAATCAATTGACTTAAGTCCGTCAAATTGATTATCCATTCAGTAATATGTTAGGTTGGGCGACCGATCTTCACTTTGATCATGCAAGCGAAGATGAAATCGAAAAATTTCTAAGTTCAGTAAAAACAGATCACCTCTTGATTACGGGCGATATTGCCAATGGAAAGACGGTTGAAAACGCGTTAAACCTTATTCAAGAAAGATTAAAAATCCCCGTCTATTTTGTATTAGGCAATCACGATTTTTATGGATCATCCATAAAAGAAATTAGAGAAAAAGCAAAAAAGTTCAACTATCTACCACAAAATGACGTTGCCATCGACGGAGTTTTATTGGTAGGTGCCGATGGTTGGGCCGATGGACGATCAGGAAATTTTCATACGTCACCTGTCTTAATGAATGATTTTGAGTTGATTGATGAACCTAAAAATTTAACCGTGCCAGAACGTCTTAACGCCATTCAAAAACTTTCAAAAGAATCAAACGATCTTCTTGAAGAAAAAATTATAAACGGCCTTAAACATTACGATAAAATCATTATTGCAACCCACGTTCCCCCATTTAGACAAGCTTGCTTATACCAATCAGAACCCTCCGACGATGCTTGGGCTCCCTATTTTGTAAATACAGATTTAGGATATCGTCTAATAAAAATATTTAATGAAAAACCGCAGAAAAAAGGCCTCGTTCTATCGGGTCACAGCCATAATACTGCACTATATTCTCCTCTTCTTAACCTTGAAGTTAGAGTGGGGAACGCTGAATATGGCTATCCTACTTTGCAATCTTTAAATGTTTTAGTTTAGTCATCGATCCAGTATACTTTCCGCCGTATGGATCCTGCTTCAACATATTTGGTGGGCGCATTTAACAACAATCGTCACAACTTAACCGATTGTCTTTATTGGATAAGTCAAAGCCAAACAAGAGTTCAAATTTGCGAAAAACTTTCCTGCACAAGAAAACTATTTACAAATCCCTCGTTGGTTGCCGCATGCCTTTACTCAACGTTTGAACCTGATATTTCATTATTAACGAACAAATCATCAACACAACTTGAAGGGGAATTAAAGGAATTAAAAAATCGCGTGTATTATTGTAGGCTTCATTCCGGGAATAATCTTCTATATTCATTTTTGATGATCCAATCTAATGGAAGAAATATCAGCACTTTATCGTTAGATAAAGAGGCTAACTTAACTTATACAGAAAATACCCCTACAACGATCATTAGTTTTGCACAATTATTTGCCGATATTGCTACTCCAGCACCCTTAAAAAACGAATTATCTACAAAACTATTCAAACATATTCCTTATCAAAAGCAGAATATAATGAATCCTAGTTTTGTCTTTATGTCTTCTGTATATAATCCGGAGCAATTCAACAATCTCTCAGTAAGACCCTCTCTCTCCCCTTTAACTAGAACAAATTTACTTATAAAGCATTACAAAATAACCGCTCATGATGTTGTTGTAATAGCTGTTCTTTTAGTATTCTTAAGATGCTTTAGTTTAAACTATTTTTATAATCAATAATGGCAAGACCAAATTAAAGAACCTATCTTATTTGGCAAAGGTCCTTTACTACCGAAAGCTCCACCCTCAAATGAGGATGGAGCCGTACTCGTTACTGTGCGGAGTTAGCTTGATTAATAGATTGAATCATTGCTCCAAAATAGGGCGGCAAAACACCCCAAGGATTCGCTCCTGCACCTGATGTATAATAAATCCATCCAAAAGTTTTGGAGGCATTATTAATAAAGACAGGTTGGTTTGTAGCAATATTGTAGCTTAATGTGCTCATCTTATTTTTTGGCACTTTTGCATTAACCCACTGTCCGAAACTGTTTAGATCGGGCAACATGGCGTTTTCAAAAATATTGATGATATCAAGATCATTCTGTGTACTAACATCAATCGCATACCCTGGATTTCCTATAGTATAAATACCCCCTAAACTTTTTGTATGAGTATTTATAGCTTGATAATAAGGATGATTTAATCCCATTTCATCAAAAAAAATTCCATCCGGTTTATACCAGGCGAACCATTGATTAACTTCATTCTTTACTAAATCTATGTTACGTGCGCCATAAGAGGTATGAACATATCCAGTAACAATAATTCCCTCTTGTTTTAAGGCAGTAATGGCTTTTGTATAATCAGCGTTTACCGCATTTCCAGGACCTGAATTAGGGTTTAGCACTACAATAATGGGCACATTGGGATTCGCTCTTTTCGCATTTATCAAAGGCTGAATAGCAGCGGTCGTTGGATAGATGTAGAAAGGAACAATCGATCCTGTTCTATTCTGATTTAAATCAAATAAGGTTACCAATGCAGAAAAATAGGCAGGAAGGCCTTTGTAAGGCGCTGTGCCAGAACCATTGGTAACATAGATCCATCCAATGAACTTACTTGCTTGTGTAATGAAGTCCGTTGGAAGACTCGCTACATTATAAAGTAGAAAAGCGGACAAATTTGGATTGATCGAGCTATGATTCCAATTGGTGTAATCAGCAAGACTAGGTAAGCCACTTTGATTCGCAATGACCATTGTATCTAGATAATCACCATACGTAGGATCCACGTTATCTCCCGCGTTACCTACCGCTAGGCTCATACCCACGGCGTGAATAAACTCTACTATTTCTTTGTAATAGGTTGCGGATGCACCCAGCGAATCTAAAAAGATCCCATTAGGGCTGTACTGATCCTTCCAATTCTTTACTTCGAGCATCACTTCATTTAATGAACGAAGATTAAAATCGGTATTAACTCGACCTAACACTTCAATACCCGCCGCCTTCAGTTGAGTAATACTTTGGGCATATTGACTATTAGCCGTTGAATCTTCAGTTACTCCTAAATCCAAAATGACTCTTAATGGAACACTAGGATGACTTTTCTTCGCAGCGATCAAGGGTTGAATCGCTGTAGTAGTAGGTTCTGTGTAAAAAGGGACAATGACGCCCGTTTGTGCTTCAAGACAAAAAAATAGAGTAAGAAGTAAGATCAGTTGTTTAATACAATTCATAATGCTCTCCTACTTAGAAGATTTTTAATGGGAAATAATTAGAGACTAAAATAGTGAAGTGTCTTTAGTTATGTGAACCATTAAATAATATGAAAAACAATTCAAGAAAAAATTTCGTCAGGTAGAAATGTACGCCTTTCCCCTAACAAAGGCTTTTTTCTAAAATCTTGTCTCGCTTCATTTAAATAATCATTTAATTTTGATTTTAAAATAATATAATTCCGAACTACCGATTTATCACCACAAATTTTATAACGATTTCCTGCACGATATGCTGTTAAAAGATCTGCTTCCATTTTTTTATCTATTGGCAATAAGCCCGCTGCATAGAACATAGGAATATACTGCTTACGAATTCTTACAATTTTCAACTGATTCTGAGGTAACTTATAAAAAATCTCACCTAATAGCTTAATCGCTATAAAATGAAGCTGAATAAATGGAT
>JAGVJG010000094.1 GCA_020051235.1 Parachlamydiales bacterium
AGATTGCAGCTCCGAAAAGAGAAGAGTATCGCTCCATTCTAATGACGCTTTCTCCTGTTTCTGAATTTGAAGAAGATCTCTTAAGTCTTTTTAAAGCTGTAAAAGAAAAGATAGGGTTTAAAGAAGCCTTTGCATTCCTATCTCTTTCTGTAATGAAAAGCATTGGCAATAGAGGCGCCTTTTTAGACGCTTTATTCACCAACTTCAACCCTGAAACCGAAGCTCTTTTTTGGCAATCAATTACATTTGCAGCGGCAGAGTGTCCTGCAAAAATACCTGTTTTATTGCTTTCTGCAGCTAATAAGTCTTATACAATACCCCCTGAAATTGTTATTAATCTCGCCATTATCTATAGATCAGAAAGACCCTTAGAATTAGCTGAAATATTTGCAAAATGGGAACTTCCTCCAGTACCTATTATTCATCTACTTACGAGTTATGAATTGCCTTCAATTGAGCTCGTTAGAAGAGGATGGTTTGGATCTGAGCCGTTAACTGCCGTAGAAACCACGATGTTATTAAGAAGCCCTCTTTATGAAGAAATATATTCTTACATAGAAACTAGAATTCCAAAAGATTATGATCACAGCGCCCTTTTTGAGAGGGCGTCTACCGATAAACGCTATTCTTTTGCATTACGGATTGCGACTCCCGAACAAGCCAAAACACTTTCATCTAAGCTACGTGGACAAACCGCTCTTTTAAACGAACGATTAGAAATTTTAAAAAAATCCTCTTCTTATGAAGAATGGCGAGCTCTCATTTCTGAAATTCCCTACCCACATCCTCTTTGTGAAGTCATATTAAGCCATTTTTTGGAAAAGGGACTTTCTTCATTAAATCCAGAAGAGAAAGATGAAATTTTAATACAGTTAAGTCAATGGCCAAGTCCAGTATGGGTCACCTATTTAAGCCAATTCGATGAGCTTTCCGTTGATAACATTCAAAAAGTCTATCCCCGACTTCTTGAATTAGGAAAAGAAATAGGCCTTGAGAGGGCACATCTTAATCGAATGGTGCTTGCATTAGTGCAAACAAACCAATCTATAACTAACCATTATCCATTACTGATCGAGTGGGGCCATCATGATCTTATTATACAGCAGATGGGTGTGAATGAGCTTTTAGATCGTCAAGACGATTTAAAAACACATGCGGCTTACCAAACTAAAGTAGCAAGCTTCTGCCAAAATACACTTTCAATAGCTGAATTCGCGAAAATTCGTGATAAGCTCGATCCTTCCCAGGAAAGTCTATTTTTAAGAGCTGAATTTAAAAGAACAACAGTCAATCCTGTTCGAGCAAATTGGATAGAATTACTAAATCAAATTTCTGATCATGACGCTTATGCATCAGAAATTCACGATTTATTTAAAGCGGTACAAAAGCAAGGAATCAATGAAGCTCGAATCTTTTTAACGCATGTTTTATCCCTTAATAACTTACCCGCTTTAATCGAGGAAGCATTCAAAGAACTCTCTTTAGAACCGCGATCCCTATTTTGGGAATGTGTAGATTTTTGTTTGGTAAATCTTTTAAAAGAAGCGGGCCGTTTACTCGTTTTGTCTAACGGTCAAACTTCTGGTATGCCAAGAAAATTAGTTGCAGTTATCCAAGCAAAAGCTAACCATCTGGTTGAAGAAGCTCAAGACCCTTTTGAAATCGCTGAAATCCTCATAGATTTTGGGGCTTCACCTCAGAATTTAGTTCATCTTCTAGAGAAGCATCCCTTACGACCCAGGCTATTTAAAATGGGTTGGATGGGAAGTGAAGCTTTAACTGAGCCACAGTCTGTTTACATACGCGATCACGAAAAATTTGGCGAAATTTACCCCTACATTGCAAAAAGACTCTTTCCTCAAGTCGATTTAACTTGTGCTGCTGAAAAAGCCATCGCTGCAGGCAATTTAGGATTTGCTTTTCAACTCCCCCCTTCCTGTCATGATGCTTTACTTCTCGAAAAGGCAAGGGGAAAAAAAGAATATTTTACAAATCGATTTGATCGCTTACAAAGAATCGGCCCTTCAGAGGAATGGCCTCACTTTATTAATGAACTTGATTCATCAAGCAAATTTAGCGATCAAGTTTTTAAGTACATTCAAGCGAATCGACCCGAATATTTAGACTCCTTTTTAGATAAAGAAGCCTCTTTCTGGAAAACACGTTATGAAACCCCTTTAAGTCAAACAAGTCTTGTAAGGTTACTTAAAATTTCATTAGATAATAGCTTTGAATTTTCCATTTGCAAGAACATTAGAGGCCGTATTCAAGGCGATTTAGCTTCTGACTTGGAATCGGTCTATTTGGAAAGGGAATTTATTTGCCTTCCGACCGTTTCCATTGAACTTCTTAAGAAAATCAAGCTTTCTCACGATGTTAAAGCCCATATAAAGAAAGTAGCTTCCGATCAAACCCCTGAAGTTAAATGTGAATTATTAGAATGGGCGAAAACGAATTTATCTCGTGATGAAGCCTTTTATTATGAAGCTCTACTAGAGCCTATTCAGGCGGGCAAAAAAGTTAATGAAGTTCGCGTTGATTTAGAAGTATTTGAAACGCTTTTATTAACCCTTTTAAAAATTAACACCGAAGAGTCTGTCGGGCTCGCAAAAACAGTGTTTATTAACTTAGATGAAAAGAGAAGAAAGACCCACCACACGCAACTATTAGTTTGTTTATCCCCTTTCTATACGAATTATGCGTTTGTAGCTGCTCAACTCAATACACTAGACATTCATGATCGTCCAAGCGAATTCAAAATCGCCTGTCATCTGATCCAACATTTAGTCACACACTTTGACGAATTGCAAAAACGATTTTTTAGTTTTCATAGCGATCTATTTCGAACTCTTATTATCAGATCACATATACGGGTAGCCATTCCAGGGTTCGATCCTAGCCAAATACCTGATCGATTAAAAAGTTTAGAGCAAGCCCCCGAAGTAAGATCGGTAACGTTCTTAAGAGGGCATGATCAGAATAATATCTCAAAGGAAGAACGCTTTGAGATGATCCATTATTATCGATACTATATCGAATTAATGCGAAGAATGTTGGAGACATGTCCTAATCATGAAATTTCGCTGAAATATGACTTAATTTATCAACAGATTTTTGCTCTAATATCGGCTCATCCTTTTTTATCCGCCGATTTTATTCAATGCTATATTAAGTTTGTTCTCCATTTAAAACCTTCGGATTACATACAGTGGAAAAAGCACCTTGAAAATTGTCATCACTTGCTTTCAAGGGGCCTTACTAGCCAATTCTTTCTTCACAATCCAAAGGTATTTGTGCAAATGAGAATTTGGGTTGAAGGTCATTTAGGGGGGCTTAACCACGTAACCGACCTAAATCGTTCGTATTTTGTTTACTATTTGGAAGCCTTTCAAAATTATACCAAAAAGCTTACAGCAGGCGAACAATTTGAACTCATGCTGGATGCCATCCGAAAAAATTTAAATGGATGCAGTATACCCGGCTATTTTAGATTCTTTTACACTCTTGACAATGTTCAGTTGTTTTTAATACAAGTGAAGGATTCAACCCCCCTGATTCGAGATTTATATCTGGAAGCATTTAATAGGCTTCATGAATTAGCTTTTGAAACTATTAGAAGAGATCAAGCGTTTAATGGGGAGCCCGCTTACCAATATATAATGAAAATTTTTCCTTCCCGAACTAAATGCACTAAACCGTTTACTGAACTGAACGCGCAAATCGTTCCCGCATTCTTAGACAAGATTCTAGAAGCTTATAGGCAACAGGGAAAAGAACGTCCGGAATTTTTTAATGTGGTTAACGGATTTTTAAGTCGTGCTCTAGAAGACTATGATTTCGATACATGTTATCCCATATACCTAAATATGGTGATTAAATTTTTAGATTTTTCCATTGAACAGATCAAACTTCCCGCCATCGAAATTTGCATCATGGTAGCAGACCTTTTACTCAGAACCCCTCAAGAAATGAGATTGACTTTCGAAGAAAATCAAAATAGAGCTAAAGCATTAATGCATATTTTGCATATACTCAAAGCCGAACCGCATATGCATGGTCAAATGGTCATTCGCTGGGAAATGAAAGATTTAAGAGCAAAAGATATTCTCGCGAAAGCAGGACTTTATGATCAGTTTGCCGCTTTAATAAAATGAATGCGGTTAACTCCGTAGGCACTCTTCCTCCCTTTCAAATCAATCAAGGTCACGTTGTTAATGTTACAAAATACTCGCCTCCAAACACACTCGATGGAATCTATTTAAATTCGTTAGGTCTTGTAGCTCAATGGGGACAAGTATCTTTAACCCATTTTTTAATTGAATTCGATAGAGAATGTGAAGCGAGAAGCATCCCCCCTCCCCGCTATTTTTTGGCCGGGGGTTTAATGGCTTATTATTACTTTCATACCTACCAAGAGTGGTATAAGAGAGGACTTCCTTCTAATTTAAGAAATCGTCAGATGGATCTCAAAATGACCGCTGATATGGATCTTCGGATTGATATAGACGCCTCTTGGATTCCTGAAGTTAAAAACATCATCATTGCCGTATTACAAAAAAATCCGAGCTTTAATCTCCTCTTATTTAGCTGGGAGAGACATAAATACGATCCTAAAACGAACGTGGCCATTTTAGCCTTTGGCAATGGTCAAGGTGTCCGCTTCGATATTTGCGCTTATAGCAAAAAATTAAATAGAGGCTATTTTAGCTCTAGAGATTGCGTGCTTGGAGAATTGACTTTATTTATTAGAGGGCAAGGTCCCATATATGTCACTTCACACTATCCTTTAGTACAAGTTTATACCGATAGAGTATCGAAAATTTTACGCGTTGATAAACCTGAAGAAGTCAATGACCACGGATTTTTAATAATGATTCAACACCTCATGGGTGGGTATCAGCTTGAAAATCCCTCTACCGCACTTGTTTTAGAACAAACATTTCGTAAAACCCATGAAACGCCCGATGAATGGAAGACTCAGATTGATGCGTATTTACTGAATCATCCCATGGATCAGGAGATGTATCGATTTCAAGTTTATACTTGGTTAC
>JAGVJG010000175.1 GCA_020051235.1 Parachlamydiales bacterium
AAATGAAGCCGAAAAAAAGATCGAGGTTCTTATTAAAAATAGAAATGGTGAACTTGTCTTAAATGAAGGCAAGCCTACAAAAGAAGATTTTAAGGCCGGAAAATAAATGCTCGAAAATCTTCAAACTCCTCTCGATTTAAAACGCCTCTCCATTCAAGAACTAAAAGACCTTGCTGACGAAGTGCGAAACCGAATTATTCAGGTTATGTCAGTTAATGGCGGGCATCTAGGATCGAATTTAGGATCCATCGAACTAACCATTGCGCTTCATTATGTTTTTAGCTCTCCTGAAGATAAATTTATTTGGGACGTTAGCCATCAAACTTACACTCATAAAATATTAACGGGGCGCAACGATCGATTTGATAAGATTCGCCAATACCAAGGTTTGTGCGGTTTTTCAAATCCAAAGGAATCTCCACATGATCATTTTTATGCAGGCCATGCAGGAACCGCACTGTCTCTTGCGTTAGGAGTAGCTAAGAATAGGGATTTAACCGGCAGACAAGAAACCGTGATCCCGATCATTGGTGACGCTACACTGACCTGCGGAATGTCGCTCGAAGCTCTAAATAATGTTTCAAAAAATTTACGTCGATTCTTGGTCATTTTAAATGACAATAACATGTCTATCTCTCAAAACGTTGGAGCGATCACACAAATCTTAAGTAGACTTTTATCGAACCCTACCTCAAATAAGCTTTATCACGACTTAGAATCGATTGTCTCAAAAATTCCATCAGTGGGACCCGCTCTTTCAAGACATGGTCACAAATTGACCGAATCGATGAAAAACTTAGTAAGCCCCGCCGCCTTTTTTGAGCAATTTCATTTGTCCTATGTAGGACCTATCGATGGACATGACATTGAAAAAATGATCGAAGTTTTTGAGCAGCTGAAAGATCTCGACTATCCGGTCATTTTGCATGTTATGACCAAAAAAGGGAGAGGGATGGATGAGGCGATTAAAAATCCTACTCCTTATCATGGCGCAAGACCCTTTGACATTACTACTGGCAAGTTTTTACCCGTCACTTCAAATAAACCTACGTTTCCTAAAATCTTCGGCAAACACCTATTGAAAATTGCAGAAACGGATCCTAGTGTAGTTGCCATTACACCCGCTATGTCTTGCGGTTCTTGTCTCGATGATTTCATGAAAAAATTCCCTGACCGTTGCTTAGATGTCGGAATCGCAGAATCCCATTCTGTTACTTTTGCGGGCGGAATCAGCTACGGCGGAAAAATGAAAGTGGTTGCCTCTGTCTACGCAACTTTCTTGCAAAGAGCTTTCGATAATTTATTTCATGATGTATGCCTACAAGAGCTACCTGTCGTTTTTGCCATAGATCGTGGGGGTATTTCAGGTCCCGATGGATCGACGCACCATGGTATCTATGACATTTCATTCTTGAATGCGATGCCCAACATGGTGATTACTCAACCTCGAAATGGACACGTCTTAAAAGAGCTTCTATCTTCTTCCTTTAGTTGGGGAAGGCCGACCGCTATTCGATATCCTAATTTAGCCACTGACGAACCGGAACTACCGATAATGACAAGAGAGCTGGGTCGTGGAGAACTTTTAAAAGAAGGTTCTGGCTTATTGATTATTTCGCTCGGTCATCACTATAGCACGGCCTTAAAAGTGGCTGAGAATTTAAAAGAAGTCGGCATCGAAGCAAGCGTTCTGGATCCCGTGTTTGTTAAACCGCTTGATTCAGAGCTGTTATGTTCCTTGTTAATGACTCACAATCAAATTGTAACGATTGAAGAGCATTCAGTGGTAAGTGGCATGGGATCCATCATCAATAACTTTTTGATGACTCAAGGTTTTTCAAATATCCAAGTTCTGAATTGCGGTATACCTGAAACTTTTGTTGAACAAGGCACTCATGCTGAACTACTTTCAGAAATAGGCCTAAGCCCGGAAAAGATAACCCAAAGAATTATAAAACATTTTAATTATGCGAATAGCGCTCTTTGTAAATCTTGCTAAAAAGCAAGCTCTCCCACTTGCGATTGGAATTAAAGAATTCCTCGAATCAAAAGGGGTTGAGCTTTACGCGGAAAAAGAAGTGGCAGATGAGCTGCATGTGCATGACATTAAAAAAGTTAAACATCATACCCTTGATTTTAGAATTACGCTTGGCGGTGACGGCACTATTATCCGAATGCTTCATCGTCATCCTGACATCACCTGCCCCGTTTTAGGCATCAATCATGGCAGCCTTGGCTTTATGGCCGATACGCCCGTAACGGAAATCCAAGCAAGTTTAAATGCTCTTTTAAAAGGCGAATACACTTTACAAGATCGATTGATGTTGCAAGGAAGTATTTTTGGCAAAGACAACGGCTTTGCTTTAAATGAAATTGTGGCACACCGCGGTCAAAATTTAAGCCTAATTGAACTCTCCATCAATATCGATGGAATGTACGTTAACACTTTTTCTGCTGACGGAATCATTTTATCAACGCCAAATGGTTCAACAGCCTATTCGCTTGCTGCAGGCGGACCCATAATTACTCCCGATTTAAACGCTCTTGTCCTTTCCCCTATTTGCCCTCACACCATATCCAACAGACCGATGGTCTTTTTTCCAAAAAAGTCGATCGAAATTCAATACATTTCATCGTACAAACCGATCGAATTGATTTACGATGGTTTCACTAAACATGAAATGTCAACCGGTGACATCGTCACCATTATCCCATCCACAACTAGTTTTAAGCTTGTTTTGATGAAAGATCACGACTACTTTTCTATCCTAAGAACAAAATTAGGATGGAGCGGTAAGTTAAAATCCTGATTTTCAACATCTTGCAAAATTCAATTAAAAATTTTCTCTCGAGATTCCAAATTTGTGTGGAAGATTTTTCACAAAATCTTTATCTAAAAGAGGTAAAACCTTTTTTTTCAGTCTTGGACCGAAATCCATAGATCGAAGAGAAACAAGAGTTTAGAAAAAAAACACACAAATAGGAGTGTTTATGAAAAAACTAGCATCACTTTTGGCTTTAGCTTCGGTAGCGTTTTTACTCGCTTCCTGCTGCTGCGACAGAGACCCATGCTGTCCAAAGCCATGTCCTCCAAGACCATGCTGTCCAAAGCCGGTCTGCAGACCATGCCCTCCTCCATGCCCAGCACCTTGCCCTGCTCCATGTCCATCACCTTGCCCTGCACCTTGCTACTAATAGCATGAGGAGAACGATTGAAGGGAGCGATCCCTTCAGTCGATTATAAAAATTTGAATTGAGACCTAATAAAGATGAAACCAGTGAATGAAAAACAAAAGAGCCTGATGAAGAAATCAATCTCTTTGTTTGCTATGAGTGCGGCCCTATTTATTTTTTCTAGCTGCTGCTGCAATTATTGCGATAAGTGTAGTTGTGAGCCAGTTCATTGCTATGAATGTAAACCTCGGTGCTGTCCAAAGGTTCATTGGTGGAATCCTGAACATGATGACCCAACATTCTACTCTTGGTAGAAGTTGAGTAAATCGTAAAAAGAATCGTTTTGTCCCCCTTTTATCGGCCTCCTTAAATTAAGGAGATGATAAAAGGGGCGAGAAAAAGAGAAAAATTACGATAAACGTGGGGATTAAAAAGCTTATAGGAGCTTGACCGAATCGCATCTGTTCATCGAGGAGAAGCAATGAAGAACACCTTCTTCTCAGTGAACAGATTTGAATAGTCAACTGCTTAATCTGTAAGCTAAGTTTTTTTAGATAACTTTGTTAAGGAGAATATAAAAATGAACAAATTGGGAATTTTTGCAACGATCCTAGCAGTAGGTGTCGTCGCACTATTCTCGTCCGCTTGTTCAAGCAACCAATGTTGTGATGAACAGCCGGCTTACGAGAATGCATGCCCAGCCCCATGCCCGGCCCCAGCGCCAAGCTGTGCCCCAGCTCCAGCGCCTTGCCCTCCAAGATGCCCTCCGCCTTCAAACCCTTGCGCTCCTGAGTGCAAGCCAGTTTGCAAGCCAGAGTGCAAGCCAGTTTGCCCACCACCTGCATGTGAACCTCTTTGCAAGGTACCTGCTAAGTGTAAGCATCCTACCTCTAACAAACTCTGCTGTGTTGACGGCATCAACGTCTACGGGAAAAACCCGCCGATGTGCATGCTCGGTGAACAGTATCCTTTAGAGTTCGTTATTGAAGCTTGCGATGATGTGTGCGATGTAGTTGTAAACACCACTCTTCCAGATGGCGTTTCCTTCATTAAATCGACACCAGAGGCAAAAGTTGAAGGCAAAAGATTGACCTGGAACATCGGTGGAATGAGCAAAGGTCAACAAATTTGCGCGAAAGTGTTCTTAAAGTGCGAATGTGAAGGTGAACTCTGCGCTTGCTTCTGTGCAACTGCAACTCCAGTTCGTTTTTGCTCGCTCCTTTGCGCAAAACCTGTACTTACTTGCACCAAGTGCGGTCCTGAAGAAGTTTGCCCAGGCGATCCTGTTAACTACACGATCACTGTAACAAACAAAGGTTCCTGCACTGCTGAAGGTGTTGTTGTAACAGACAATATCCCAGATGGTCTTGTACACTCATCCTGCCAAAAGACAATCAGCATCCCGCTCGGTTGCTTAGAGCCTTGCCAAACAAAGAAAGTCAATATCTGCTTAACAGCTGAAAAACGTGGTAAAGTGTGCAACACTGCTACTGTTTCCGCTTGCAACGCTGACTCGACTTCCTGCCAATTCTGCACCTGTGTTTGCTGCTGCGATGTTCAGTTAAGCAAAAACGGTCCTAAAGAAGTGGCTATCGGCAAAAATGCTGATTATCAAATCGTTGCCACCAATACTGGTGACAAGCCTCTTACTGATGTAGTTATCGTTGATAACGCTCCAAGCTCGACCTCTATCGTCGCAGCTCCTGGTGCTACTATCAATGGCAACCAAGCTGTATGGAGACTTAAAGAGTTGAAGCCAGGCGAAAAAGCTAACTTCGGCATTACTTTAACGACTTGCGTACCAGGCTGCTTTACAAACAAAGTGAACCTCACAAACTGCCAAAATTGCAATGCTTGTGCAGAATTCACTACCCGCTGGAAAGGACGTCCTGCTCTTAACGTTTGCATCACCGACACAGATGATCCTATCTGCATCGGCGAACCTACAAGTTACCGTATTACGGTTATCAACCAAGGTTCGGAATCTGATTCTAACGTTGTAGTAAACGTACGCTTCCCTAATGAGATCCAACCGATCTCTGCTACGGGCCCATCACAAGGTACCGTATCGGGTCAAACCGTATCTTTCGCTCCGGTTAACACTCTCTCAGCTCGTCAAACAGTTGAATACAGAGTGGACGCTCGTGCGAAATCTTCGGGTGATGCTCGTGTTATCGTAGAGGTAACTTCGGAAGCAATCAAGACTCCGATTACGCAACAAGAAAGCACCATAGTGAACTAATAGAGTTTTACTCTAACTGGTTTACGGGGGCGAATCCTTCGGGATTCGCCCTTTATTTTTTTCTATTTCATATTCAATTTTTTAAATTTTCCCTCTAACATTTATTCAAAACGTCTTAAATCTTAACAATTTATTAACATATCTTTATTATACTTGTACTATGTCTACACCTATAAACGCTCTAAGCACAAATAATATTTTTGAAAATCCAAAAGCACATTATGTGCTTACTATTACTGCAGTTGCAGTTGCGGCAATCGCTGTACTCGCAGCTTTTATTGCTGCTCCTCCTGTAGGGATCGCACTTGGAGCGACCGCACTCGTTTTATTTGGAATGGGCGTAGGCCAAAAACTTTATAAAAAAAGCATGGTTCAAATTGTTAAGAAACCGGGCATTGATGATCCCATCCCCGCTAAAATCCCAGCCGCCAAACCTCCCTTAGAAATTAAAGAAGTGCCTTATGTTACTTTTCACAAAGAATATCACGAAAATAACGAAATACCCCCAATAGTTTCTCCCCCTTCTGAAGTTGTTGCATTGCAATTTGGAAATCTTTTTACCGTTCAACTAGATACGGTTGTTATATCCCAAAGCCCGGCTCCTGTTGACGTTCCTCAAAATAGAGCAGCACCGGAAGTTGAAATAGAAAGATCCATAATCGCCTCAGAGCCCGAAAGGCCGAGCGCAGCGGACGCTTCTGAAAATAGAACCCCACCATCTGAACAAGTTGAAGAAGAAAAAGAACCGATTGAAAGAGACCTTCCAACACTTGCAGCAGAAAATGTCAATAATTTAGCTTCCAATCGTTTACCCGTAAGACCAAGTTCAGCGGATCCGGTTGAAAGCATTCACGTTAAACCAAAGTTAGTTCACTCTGACGAACATGAGTCATTATCAAAATCAGAATCTGAATATGAACATAGCTTGTCGGATTTTCAAGAAAGACTCAACTCTGACGCTTCTTTAGAAGAGAAAATTAAGAGTTTCAAAGCTTTTAAAAGGCATAATGAAGCCTTAGCTAAAAAATATAATCTAGAAAATGATTTATCCTTATACGGAAAGCCCGAAACCATCGCTGCTCTAAAGAAATTTGACGCGCTTTTGGCGGGATCTGAGCAAGATGATATTCGAGAAACTGTTCAAGGCATACTACACATCAATGAAAAAGTTGCTGAGCAAGCACAATCAGCCCCTTCGGCATTGGATAGAATATGGAATTTTGCATCCGCAATCTATCAAACGAGCGAAAGCATCTATTCCACAATTAGATCGACTATTGACTCCTATAGAGAACCCACCACCACCAAGTCCGCTCGAATTAAAGCCTCAAAATACGAAAAGCTACTCGACGGCTATCAAAGTTTTGAAGCGCGGTATCAGAATTTAAAAATTAAAAATGCAAATCTTGAAACCGTTTTTGAATGCCAAAGAAAGGTTAATAGAAATTTAAATACATCAGATTATGTAAATCAGATTAGAGATACCTATGCTAAGGTATTTTTACCTGCATTAAGAAATGCCGTCGTGGAATCAGAATCAGATGGCACGATGAATCCTCAACTTCGAACGCTTATTAATGAAATCTGTGCTCATCTTTATACTTCAAAATCATTTCAAGAAGAAAATGAAGCTCTTTTGAAGGCAATTACGGGTAGAGATGATTTTCTTTCCATGAAATTTGATGAGATTCACAATGCTTACTCAAAGGCTGACGCTTCCCTTACGACAAAGAAAATGAACATGATGGGAAAAAGCTTAAACGATATGTTCGGAAACCAATTCTGTCCATTGTCGATGGGTAACCCTCCACAAAAAATGTTTGAGCTTGATCTCGGAAATCATAAATTAAATATTCTGGGTATGGGTTGTCCTACCATTCAGCAAAGCTACAAGATTGGCTTTGGAGAACCTCCTGCTGTACTTGACCCTATCTACCGAGGTTTTATTCGTGGAGCTCCCGGAAAGAAGCTATACGTATCCAATCAAAACCATCTTGCTGAAGAAAAAGTTCGAAACCAAGTGGTAATGAATGCGCAAGATGAGCTTGAAGACCTCTATGCCATGACCATCAACAAAAATAGCCGCTTTTATCATGGAGAAGGTCCCGATAATGCCATCGATTATAAACAACAAATTCTCCATAACTTCTTAGAAAAAGACTCGCTTAAAACTTCGGGCTGTTATCTTTCCCCTAAAATTATTCGTGATCTTTGCAAAGCAAAACTTAATATCACTGCCGCAAACGAACGACCTTTAACACCTAAAGAATTAAGAGACATCCCAAGCGAACTTATTATCAACATTGCAAACGAACTTCATAAAATTCTTTTTGATAATAAACCAACTTTGACCAAAGAAGATCGCCAACTTTTCAACGAAGTGTTTAACGGCTGTTTAGTTGCATCGATCTGTACTATTTTAAAAATTGATTATGTCAACTTTACCTGTAAAGACGGCATTGATAGAGGTATGAATTCGCTTGCAATGTTCATGTCTATGGCTACCTTCATTAGAGATATGAATGAAAGCCCAAAAACAAAAAGAATGTTGATCGATACCCTATTTACCCGGGCCTACTGGGCAAGAAAACGCTCGATTATGGATGAGAGATTTCATAACTTTAAACATAGTTGCAAATATTTAGACGAATTACTTTCTACGCCAGAAAAAGCGGAAAAATTTAAAGCATTTTTACATAGAATAATCGGCGTGGTTGAGATTAATCGGGCATAATAGTTATCGTTGTTGGCTAAATGGCTAACAACGACCCCAAAAAATCCGAGGCAAAATGAGACCCCTTATTTTAGCCTCTCAATCCCCTCGTCGAAGAGCAATCCTCTCACAATTTAAAATACCCTTTATCTCTGTATCCCCTACTTTTGATGAAGATGCCGTATCCCCATTTCCTGATCCCATTAAATTTGCCCATCACCTTTCCTATGAAAAAGGCAAATCCGTTCAAACTCACTATCCAAACGACTATATATTAAGTGGCGATACGATTGTTTTTTTAAATAATGAATATTTTGCGAAACCGGCAGATCGTGCTCAAGCTCAAGAGTTTTTAAAAAAATTATCGGGCAATACACATGAAGTAATTACCAGCATGACTCTACTTACACCTAGCGGCTATGAACAAGATTATGCAAAAACCTTTGTTACTTTTAACGACTTATCAAATGAGAATATCGATCAATATTTGAATATGAATATCTGGGCAGATAAAGCCGCAGGCTATTCTGCGGAAATTACAATTCTAATCAAATCGATCGATGGCGATTATTTTAACGTTCTAGGATTTCCCATTAATGCAGTCAACCGTCTTTTAACCAATCAAGGGATGAGCTTGTGGCATTTCTTGTAATCTTACTCAGCGTCTTTTCCCTCTGTGCTAACGATGCTTACCTACGAGGGCAAGCGCTTTATCAAGTCAATCAAGGCAAGATCGCAGAAGGCATTCAAAGCTACAAGGAACTTGTTAATACGACAGGTAAACAAGATTACGAAGTTTTAGAGGAACTTGCATTAAGCATACTCAATCAAGGAGTAGATGCTTCAGATCCCGAAACTCAGCTTCTGGCTCTTTATGGCGCATCCGTATCTATGAACGAAAAATGTGATCGGTTATTTGAAAGAGCTTATCGAAGTCCTTTTCCTCCGATTCAAGCCGCTGCCTTAAATGCCGTAAGTAAAAGTCGCTCCGATATGAGCAATTTCATTCTTGGACAAGCGATCGGCGCCTCACATCCCTTGATACGATTAGAAGCGGCTCTATTAATGGCCCAGCGTAAAACGCCAGGAGCGACTTTAAAAATCGAATCTCTGATGCAGAAATTCGAAGAAGAAGTCCATTTTTTATTTCCTCGATTTTACGCAATGATCGGAGACAAAGATGCGATCAAAAATTTAAGACGCTTACTTACTCATTCCGATCATAAAGTTCGCGCAGAATGCCTGCTTGCCATTGCCAATGAACATCGTGATGATTTAATTCGTGAAGTAAAGCGTTGTTTAAATCATCCCGATCCTGAAACAGTTGAAGCCGCCATATTTGCAAGTGGTGAATTGAAAGACGAAAGTGCAATCCCCGATTTAAGAAGACATGCTCAGTCGACAAATCCCTTTATTCAATTAGCAGCCGTACAATCATTGTTACAATTGAATCAAAAGGAATATCTTCCTGTCGTTATAGCTCGAGCGGAAAAAGAAGACCCCTTTGCCATTACCTTATTAGGTGAATTTGAAGGGGGCGAGGAAGTTCTTGCAAAATTACGAGATTCATCCAATAGCACCACTCGGATTAACGCTTGCGCGAGCCTTTTAAAACATAAAGATATGCGAGGACTTAAAGGACTTGATGAGATTCTAATCAAAAGCCCTAAAGACCTTTGCTTTATTCCCCTTACCTCTCCCGGCGGATCGTTAAAATCAATGAAGGCGATTCCTTCCTCAAGACAGAATTTGTCTGAAAATCCTCTCGCTTTTGAAATTTCTTTAAAATTTAGAGAGGAAGTCTTAACCGACGCTTTTGAATTACCTGAGTCGGTTAGCTTTGAAATAATTAAAATGCTTTTAAGAGTTGAACAAAACGATCTTATTCCATTAGCCATGAACCTTTTGGAAAATCATCCCAATGAAAAAACGATTCACTACTTAAAACAACAAGAGCAAAAGCTAGGCTCCCCTTTTATTAGATATTATGCGGCTTTAACTTTAATGAGTCTAAATGAAGAAGGCCCCTACATTGAACGACTGACTCAATACCTTTTGAAAGACCAAACCATTGATTTAGTGAAGTTCAGGCCTTTTATTCCATGGGAAATGAGAGGAGAAATTACTCCTTATGAACTCACTCCTAACGATCATTCGTCCTTATTTATAGCCTCTCTTGAAGCACTTGCCACCAAACGTGAAGAAAAAGGCATTCAACTTTTACTAGATCTCTTAGCTAAGAAAACCGACTCCAATCGCTACATTATTGCAGGACTTCTACTAAGGACCATTCAATGAGGATTTTCCTTTTTGTTGCTTTTGCTTTTTCTTTATCGGCCGGAGAAATTGAATGGCTTAAAGATGATCCTAAACCAACTGAAGAAGCAAGAGGCATTCAGGTTAATTTAAGAAATCCTTCTTTTGAAAATGGCGTTCTACAATCTACCCAGGGAGGAGTAATTACAGCTCCTCGCTTTCGACTTCAAGCGCAAAATGTAATCTATACTAAAACCAAAGAGCTCCACACGATTGAAGCAGAAGGCTGCATCATGGTTGAAGCGGGCGAATATCTATTTGTTGGAGACCGCCTGGAGTATGACTTCGATACAGAGACCGGCCGTCTATACAATGGGCGAACGGCTCAATTACCCTGGTATGTTGGCGGAGAAGTTATCATCCTAAACGCCGACGGCTCCTACACAATTGAAAATGCTTTTATTACAACTTCTGAAACATTGAACTCCGATTGGAAAATTAATGCAGGCTCGGTAACTTTAAATAAAAACCGTCAAATTAGCGCTCGCGATCTTTATGGGCAATTATTTAGGATGAACCTCCTTTGGTTTCCCTCTTTAAATGTTAATCTTAGCTCATTAACCGATGCGCCTATCCGTTTTAATGCTAAATGGGGCGGAAAGCAAGGGGGCCGCCTTGGCCTGATTTATAACTTTTTCAACGTGGGTCGATTCAAAGCTTTTGTACGACTCGACTATCGTTTAAATAGAGGGCCCGGAGGCGGTTTTGAAACCTATTATTTGTCTGAAGATCATAAAGAGTCTTTAGAAACCATTAACTACATCGCTCGCGACAATGCCCTTGAGCTGCCAAAAGAAAGAACGCGTTATCGCTTTCAAGGGGTTTATCGAAGTAAAGTCTTTGACGACACAACCTCTATCTTTGCCACTTGGGATAAGTTGAGTGATGAATACATGGCGACTGATTACAATGACCAAGGACTTGAACTTGATTATCCCGGAAGAACAGAATTACTTATACGTCGTCAAGAAGAGTGGTGGATAACTGAATTACGATCAAAAGTCCGTTTAAATACCTTTCAAACGGTAAAACAAGAATTACCCACCATCTTCATTACCCATAAGCCATCCGTCCTCGGACGCTCCGGTGTTATATGGGAAAACGCCCTAGAAGCCTCATATCTCGACTTTACTTATGAGAATAATCTATCGAATGTATCTGATTATAACTCGACCCGCCTGGATTATCTTACCCGTTTATATCGACCCTTTTCATTATTTCCTGTAAAAATCACGCCTGAAATAGGAGGAACGTCCATCGTGTATGGCAACTCTCCAAACAACAATTCTAAAACGGTTGCAGTCGGGTTTTTAGGGTTTAATGTTAATTCCTCCTTTCATCATGCGAATAACTACTTTAAACATGTGGTAATGCCCTATTTCGAGTGGAACTATTTTAGTGGGCCCACCGTCAATCCTGATGAACATTATATTTTTGATATTGACGATGGCCTTTATCGCTTAGAGAGCTTTAAAGTGGGAACGAAACACGACATCATTGCACGTAGTGATACTTTAAAACGGTTGCTTGAAGTGGATCTCTACACATTCCTCTTCATAAATCGCACCCCGATCCCAAAACTATATCTCGATTTAACGACCCGCTCGATCCCTACCCTTACTCACCGATTTACGATCGCCTATGACTATCAACAAGAAATGCTCGATCAATTTAATTGGCGAAACGATTGGACGATAAATAAGAATCTTGCCCTATCCCTTGAATATCGCCACCGCAGTCCCTACGCTTATCGTAAATGCGTCCGTGACAATTATATGCTAGAAGCTTTTCGCAGCACGAGCCAACTCCTGCACTCTTCCGTTTCAGACAGGCGGGATACGCTACTCTTTCATGCCTATTGGAGATTTCACCCTCTCTACGCTCTTGAATTTACCTCCCGATCGGGCTGGAACCGGCGCCACGAACCCAATTATTCCGAATACGAAGTCGACCTCTACACTCAGCTTAAATCGCATTGGCTCGTAAAAGTCTCTTATCAACACACTGAAGAAGATGACCGTGTCGCCATCTACTTTACCCTCCTCTCCAGTCAACCCAATAAAGACAAAGGCATAAATCTCTTGAGCCCTGTTGAGTTTTAAAAAATTAACTTAAATTGATAACAAAGATAATTAAACTTATAATTACTCTTTTTAATTAAAAGGTTTATTATGCCAAAAGCTATTAATAATTCATTCGATGTATACACTGAATATAATCGATTAGCTTGGTGGCAAAAGGGAATATCCAAATCCCTCTCCTGTATCATGGTCCTATTCTGTCAAAACTACGAAGCCTCATTAAAAACTTGGGTGGGTCGATTTCGTAAAATTGAGAAATCAGAAGAATCGAAGCTAGCAAATCTCGTCGATAAAACGGATTCAACTGCAACACAAATTAAACCGCCCGCTGAACCTCCAAAAGAAGTCTCCGTAAAACAACCTATAGAAACTCCTAGCCCTATAAATTCGACTGTTACACAATCAAAGCCAACAGCAGAACCTAAACAACCTCGTCCTCGACATATAAGTTATGAAGACCTGCTTTTTAATATGCCTTCACCCTCACAGCCCTACACTCCTCCTTCTATCCCTCAACTTAACATTCCTTACTTCGATCCCTATACAGATCCCCAAGATCTTCTTGAAAGCAAACCTGTCCATCCTTTAACGGACGATCAAGCTTCCATCATCTCTACAAAAATGGAAAATTTCTTCCATCAATATTTACAAAATCATTTTAGCAGCAAAAATAGCTCTGATTTAAACTCAGCCTTTCACATTTTGTGCTCAAATTATCCATTTAGAACAGGTATAAACGAAATTTTTAGAATGAATTCCTACCATATTCCCAAAAATTATCGCGGAGTTAAATTCGAACTAAATACGATTATCGAAAATTCGATTAGTTTATCGGGCCATGGAAATCCTTATTATATTCGTAATGGACTAAAAGATTTTCAAGCGGACCATTCCACTTTTGCAGTGGTGTTTACACTCAAAAAAATTACTTTCACTGATGAAGGCAGAATTCTTCATTTAAATGTTCAAACGCAAGAAAAAGCTAGCGTCATTCAACAAGAAAATTTCACTTTAATTCAAAAATTTATAAAAGATTAAACATTTAATTCAGGAATGAAAACCATTCCTGATATTTTTAGAAAGCGGGTCTTTGACAAACCAAAAGTTCACATCCTCTAATTGTTAACTATTTAGTCATCTCCTATACTTTTCCCATATGGAAACAATAGTCCCTGAAATTAGAGAGAAAAAGATTTTCAGCTTTTCCCAAATTATCGATGAAAATGCGATAGAAGTTTGGTTGGACGGTAAAGAAATCGATGAAATTTTGATTGAAAAGGGTTCGCTTAACTTAAAAAAACTGAGTGCCTTCAACAATAAAATCTCGTCCCTGCCAGACAACCTCTTTAACTTGACAAATCTAGAAAGAATCAATTTGAGTAAGAATAGGATAACGGCTCTACCTATAACTGTGAATCAATTTAAGAATCTTGAGGTCTTAGACCTGAATTTTAATGAATTGAATGAAATTCCTGAGACCATTGGAGATTTGCAAAACTTGAAATTTCTATATCTTGCTGCAAACAATTTAAGTTCACTTCCAAAGTCATTACATAAATTGAAAAACCTTTTGTACTTAAATTTTTCTTTCAATCATTTTGAAGAGCTCCCAGATAGCATTAGCGATCTTAATTTGATCGAATTAAGAATTTACAACAATTTCATTAAAGCTCTTCCAGGAAATATCGGCACCTTAGTCAGCTTAATAGAACTGCATGCGATGAATAATCAAATCGATGAGATTCCGTTTAGCATTGGATGTTTGGTCAACCTCAAACGATTGATGTTAGAAAATAATCATCTCAGAAATTTACCCAACAGTATTGGCAATTTATCCAGTTTAAATGAATTGGATTTAAGATCGAATCACCTTGAGTGTCTTCCAAACAGTATTGGGGAATTAAAAGCTCTACGAAGGTTGGATTTAAGAAATAATCGATTGACCACTATACCTGAAGGCATTGCGAATCTTCCTAATTTGGAAAAACTAGATGTAAGATTAAACAGGCATCTTGAAATCCCTCCCTGCTTTAATAAATTAAAAGAAAGAGGATGTCTCATTTATATATGATTATGAATTTTAAGCCTGTTGATAATGACACCCGCAACCTTGTTCATCAATGGCTTCAAGAGCCTCATGTATCAGAATGGTTTTACGGGGATGGTCTAAAAAATACGCTTAAACATTTGGATGAATTTTTATCAGGCAAATCATTAGCACAATACTGGATCGGATATGACAGCGATCGTCCCATCGCCTTTTTTATTACCTCTAGCGTAAATAAGCCTACTGATGAGCTCACCAAATGGTGTGTGGATAACGGAGCTACCATTACGCTTGATATGTTTATTGGAGATAAAAGCTACCTGGGGAAAGGCCTTGCCGCACCTCTTATTAAAGCCTTTCTTTCCTCACGGTTTCCTGAAGTAAAGGAAGTGCTTATTGACCCAGAAGCCACTAATACCAAAGCCATTCACGTCTATTCAAAGGCCGGCTTTAATAAAATAGGTGAATTTATTCCCTCTCACAGCCCCCATCTCCACACTATGATGAGGCTAAACTCTTAATCATTTCTTAATTCTAATCGGTTATACTTATCACTTTAAATGGATGATTTATGCCTTCAATTAGACCCCTTTCAGAGTTCAATGAAAACATAGAAAAATTTTGGTCGGAAGTCCCCGATTTTGACCTTAAAAATTCTCTTGTCGATGAAACGGGCGATAAAATTAGCAACACTCATGAAGGCCGTCAATATAAAGTCATTTCGAAATATATAAAGCCCTTTTCAAGTTGTGAAATTACTCTACGTAAAATTGCTGCGGTTGCTTTAACCCTTTTTACCTTCTTTATCGCTTTATACTTTAACGCTCCCCAAGATTTATGGAATAAAAAGCACGACACTCTTTATTTCAGAGATCTCCATCAAAAATCAGCCGCCGAGATTCAAAGCGACAACATGAAAAGTGTAGCTGAACTTGAAAGTGGCATGGATATTCTTCCTGAAACCCTCACCCTAATCGAAAGGAATTTTAAAGATATCCTCGTAAATCGAGAGGTGCCGGGCGTTGAACAATATAACGGCAGCGATAACCACGCCGTTTTTTCGGTTAAATCTAATCCAAATCTAATATTTAAAACAAAAGTTGATCCCCGAATAAAAGTATGGGGTCGTGACGACTCCATGAAAGCTCGATTTGCAAATATGGTAAAAGGTTTAAATATCTGCCGCGATCTTGGATTGAATAAACTACAAATTCCTCATGCAAAAGTGATCAACATTAAACATGAAGGTCAAGACTATGAAATATTGGTCGAGCAAAAACTAGATATCGATTGTAATAAAGAAATCCAATGGAATTATTACATGGATCAATCTTCGCATTTAACAGAGGCAATAAATCAATTAGCCTTATTCATCATAAAATCGGGATTCAGCGACGTTAAAAGAAGTAATATCCCCGTAATCACAAGTTCAACTAATCAAGATCAATGGATGATCCTGCCGTAGGACTCTATGGAGAACCCGAAAGAACCGGGCTTACCCGTTGTGTTAACGAAAGTCAACGATCTAAGATAGTTGCTATGGGAAATAAGCATGGCATTGAAATGACTACCTTTCAACAAAGGCATTACAGCCTTAGTAGTTATTAAGATATAAATAGCCTTCTTAAGATTTTTTTTAAAGCTGTTTACATTAATATGTGACACGCTATAGACCCATTAATATGAGAGCATTGCTATTACTTATCCCTATTTGGCTTCTAGCATCGGATACAGAAGAAATTACCCTTGTATTGAATCAATGGCCCAAAGATTTTAATTCAAAAAACCTAGAAGCGACCTGCGGTCTCTTTGCCCCTAACGCTATCGCGGTCTACCCCGACGCGAAAGATCGCGACTACGAAGGGATTTGTAACACCTTTAAAGCTATTTTCAAAGATCCTGCTTTGACCTTTACCTATGATGCTCCCAATATCAAAGAAATTATTGTCGATAAGGATATGGCTGCGGTTCGACTCATCTGGGTTCTTCGAGTTTTCAAAGACAACAAGCAAATTCAGTCTGTTACAGAAATCGGACTGGACGTTTTTCAAAAACAACCTGATGGGTCCTGGAAAATTCGCATTTCATCGGCTTATCCCGGTTAACCCCAAATCATTCGTCTCCAAGCCGCATATTCTACAGCTTTTCTCAATTTAGCCACTTCATATTCGAGTTGTGATTGATCCTCTACTGGTCGAGGTTGATAGTTATTTCTTAATAAAGAAATAGAAGGATTTATTTGGACTCTTGAGCGCAATTCTTGCATATTCGCCAGATCATTCCTTTCCCACTCTCTTCTCTTTTCTTCTTCTAATGCCAATCGCTCAGCATTTAATCTATCTCTTTCAATTCTCGCATGATAAGCTTTAATTCTACCCCCTTTATCTCGTAAATCACTTTCCATTGTGCGCAGAAAATCTGTAGCCTCTTGAATGCCATCACGAGCCGCTTTATTTATAAGACCTTCTGCTTCATTTCTTTTATTCCAGTATGATTTACACTCAGAAGAAACCTTAATCTTGTAGGGAGGTTGTGATCCGTATTCTGGAATCCAGAATCGTTCATTTAACTGGTACATTAATCGACCTAATTTAAAGGTGGCGCGCTTATGTCCTGAAGCAGAGGCTTTACCATAACTTTTTAAAGCCTCGAGCTCTTCACGCTCGCACTCGTGCTCAATACCAATTTCATAATTAGTTTGGGGATCGGAAATACAACAGCTAGAAACGCAATTTTTCAAGAACCAATTTTTTACGGTTCTATTCTTATATTCGGGCGCTTCTCTTCTAAGAGACATTTCTTCGGAAGAGCCCGCTATCGGGGTCAACTCAAACTGTGAAGGGTCTGTAGCGCGTATATTTAAAATTCCAGTCATATTATCTCTTATAGTTTTTCAAGATCTCTTTTAGTTCTTTCTTCAATCACGTTACCCGTATTTAAAGTCGACATAGGCTCAAACAGCATAACATGCACTTCTTCTACGGCAACAGGCTGATGTTCTACTTTTGCAGGCACGATAATCATCTCACCCTCTTCAATCCAAACATCCTTATCTCTAAATTTCATTAAGAGACGTCCTTTAACTACAAAAAAGAGCTCATCTTCATTCTCGTGACTATGCCAAACAAACTCACCCTTGAACTTTGCTAGTTTGACGTGCTGCCCATTTAATTCTCCGACAATTCTTGGACTCCAATACTCGGAAAATTTATTTAGTTTTTCTTTTAGATTAATTTTCTCCACAACTAACTCCAGTTAATTTATTAAACATCTCTTCATCAATATTTTTACCTGTTACAAGAATAACCACTTCTCCTTTCAAGTTCTGTTGCAAGGATAGAAATCCCGCTAAAGCAACAGCTCCTGAAGGCTCGATTATAAGCCGGTGATGCTCGTACAACAGGCGCATTGCCTCTATTATTTTTTCTTCGCTTATTGCCATTGCTTGATCGACGGTTCTCATCAAGATTTCATAATTTATTTTTCCAACTGTTGGAGATCTTAGTCCATCGGCAATCGTTTCAATTTTGTCGAAAGAACAATGTTTTTTGGTCTGAAACGATTCAAAAAAATCATGCGCTCCTAAGGGTTCCACTGAATAAATAGCAATCCTTTCATCATGTGATTTAAGTACAGAAGCACAACCACTTAATAAACCTCCGCCTCCTACTGGACAGAAGAAATGTTTTAGACTCGAATTTGTCTCTAGGATCTCTAAACCAATAGTGCCCTGACCCGCAATCGTGTGATAATCATTAAAGGGATGGAGGGCAAAATAACCTTCCTCTTCAACAAGCTTTTGGACAAGAGCATCTCCTTCTATGTGCTTGTCTCCGCAGAAAACAATTTCTGCACCTAAACTTCTTGTCCCCTCGATTTTTTTTCTCGGTGCATTTTTAGGCATAACGATTTTAGCTTGTTTTCCAAGTTTTCCGGATCCATAAGCGACGGCCTGAGCAAAATTTCCACTTGAAAAAGCTACAACCCTATCAATTCCCTCGGGAAGAGTTAGCAAGGCATTAAAAGCGCCGCGAACCTTAAAGCTACCTGTGGGCTGATTACATTCAAGCTTCAAATAGATCGGACTTTCATAACCCAACATATTTTGAATCGCTTCGCTTTTTATAATAGGGGTCGGTTGCAAGAAAGGCATAATTCGATTTCTGGCTTGAATAAATTCTTCAGTTTTCATTTTCTATTTTTAGCTAGTTCAAGATAGTTATAAACACATTG